>DASUSF010000329.1:0-6529 GCA_036375275.1 Geminicoccaceae bacterium
TCGAGCACCCGACGGGGGCCGCCGAAGTCCTGATCGAGCGGGACGCTGGCGGGAAGGTGATCGGGGCTGGCACGCTCCGTACCGCGCGCAAGCTGTTCGACGGCCGGGTGTTCCCCTGACGGGCCGGCCGGACTTCAGCCCAGGCGGGCCTTCAGGACTTCAGAAAGGCCTTCGTCCGCTCGTGCGCCAGCGCTGCCGCGTCGGGCGCATCGCTCGGTCGCGCGTCGTCGCGAACGCGGGAACGACGCACGCCGCGACGCCGGTCAGCCCCCAGGCGCTGCCTCCGGATTGACCACGTTGATCGGCTGCCCGGCCGCGAAGGCGACGACCTGGTCGTAAATCGTCGCAAACTGCAGGTCGAGTTCGTCCTCCGTGACGAAGCCGATGTGCGGCGTCGGGATCACCCGCGGGTGTGCGAGGAGCGGGTCGGCGGGGTCGGTCACCGGCTCGGCGTCGAACACGTCGAGCGCCGCGCGTCCCGGCCGGCCGGCGTCGAGCGCGGCAAGGAGCGCACCTGGCGCGATCAGGCCGGCGCGGGCGGTGTTGACGAGGACCGAACCGGGCCGCATCCGGGCCAGGTCGTCGGCCGTGACGGTCCCTCTCGTCGAAGGCACGAGGCGCTGGTGCAGGCTCACCACGTCCGGCTCGGCGAAAAAGGCCGCCCGGCTCCCGGCCACGCGCTCGCCGTCGGCGGCGGCGCGGGCGCGGCCCTCTTCGGAGGCCCACCAGACGACGCCCATCTCGAAGGCGCGAGCGTAGCTCGCGACGCGTCGGGCGATGCGGCCGTAGCCATAGACACCGAGGAGCCGGCCCTTGGCGCTCCGCCCCACGCCTGCCTGCCAGCGGCCAGCGCGGGCGCTCTCGATCTGGGTAGGCAGGTCCCGGAGCGCGGCGAGGATCAGCGCGAACGTGAGCTCGGCCGCGGCCACCGACGGCGTGTCCGAATGCTGGTCCGACGAGAGGAGGATGCCGCGCCGGGTGAGCGCCGGCACGTCGACGTGCGGAAAGGCACTGCGCTGGCTGACCAGCCGCAGCTTCGGAAGTCCGGCGACCAGCTCTTCCGTGACCCTGGTCCGCTCGCGAAAGAGGACCAGCACTTCGGCATCCCGCATCCGCGCGGCCAGCGCGGCGGGGTCCGTCAAATGGTCGGTCCAGACGGTGACCTCGTGCCCCTCGAGGCGGTGGAACGACGGCAGGTGGCGCAGGGTGTCGAACCAGTCGTCGAGGATGTGCACGCGCATGGGATCAGGCCCTCGCCTCCTCGGGCAGCGTCACCGGCCGCTCGACGTCGCCATGGGCCTCGGGGTGCGCGCGCCGGATCACGGGCGAGGCGACGCGATCGCTGATCCTGAAGTCCCAGACCGCGGCCCCGCCGGTCCGCGCGAAGGTGCGGGCGAGGTCGGGGAGGGCCTCGAGGTCGGCCGGCGTCTCGCCCGCGAGGCCGAAGCCCCTGGCGATGGCGGCGAGGTCGGTGCGGCCGAAGACGGCGCCGTCGTCGGGCAGGCCTTCCGCCCGCAGCTTGTGGATCTCCGACCCGTAAGCGCCGTCGTTCAGGACGCAGATCAGGACGTTCAACCCGAGCCGGCGGATGGTCTCCAGCTCCTGGACGTGCATCAGCAGGCTGCCGTCGCCGTCGAACAGCACCACCGTCCGATCCGGCCGCGCGGCGGCGACGCCGATCGCGTAGCTGATGCCGTTGCCGATGGCGCCGAACTCGCGGATCGTGTGGAACCGCTCGACCGGCCGGCTCGCCATCTGCGCGACGTAGAAGGAGCAGTGGCCCGACGAGTTCACCATCTCCCACTCCCGGGGGAGCGCGGCATCGAGGGCAGCCACCACGTCCCGGGGATCGAACAGGCCGGGCTCGTTCTCGAACTCGGCCGGGTCCGGCGGCGTCTCGGCGATGAAGCGGGCGAGCGCGTCGGAGCGCCAGCTGCGGCCCCGCGGCTCCAGCGCGTCCGAGAGCGCCAGGACGCCGAGCCGGGCGTCGGCGCGGAGATGATGGCGGGCGACGATCTGGCCCTGGCTGATCGTCAGCGGATCGATGTCGATCTGCAGCACCTCGGCCTTCGGCCAGAGCTTGCCCCTGTCGGTGTTGTGCTGGGCGAGGCGCCCGCCGACCGCGATCACCAGGTCGGCCTCGGCGAAGCAGGCGCGAGCGGCGGCCGAGGAGAAGCCGCCGGCGATGCCGATCGAGAACGGCTCGCCCGCGAAGAGGCCGCGGGCGGGGAGCGTGGTGGCGAGCAGGCCACCGACCTTCGCCGCGAGGGCGCGGCAGGCGGGGCCTGCGCCGGCCGCGACCGCACCCCGGCCGGCCATGACGACGATCCGCCGCGCGGCCGCGACGAGCCGCGCCGCACGCGCGACGTCGTCCGGATCGGGCGGCAGGGGGCCGACCTCCGGCACCAGCGTCGCCGAGGGTTCGGGTAGCGGCAGGCCCGGCCAGGTTTGGGCTTGCAGGTCGAACGGCACGCCGACCACCACCGGGACCCGCTCGGTCCGGGCGAGGAGGAATGCGTCGCGGAGCGCTTCTGCCATCCGCCGCACGTGGTGCAGGCGGCGGTAGCGGGCCCCGGCGGCGGCGACGAACGGCGCCTGGTCGATCTCCTGGTTGTACCAGCCGGCCGAGAGCGGGGCCTCGCCGGCGAAGATCAGGAGCGGGGTGCGGGAGCGCACCGCCGCCGGCAGCGCGGTCAGCACCTGCGTCAGCCCCGGCCCGCAGGTCACGGTGGCGAACCCCCCCTCACCGGTCGCCCGCGCGTACGCGGTCGCCGCGGCGACCGCGCAGTGCTCGTGGCGGACGGTGACGAGGCGGGCCCCCATCTGCATCAGCCGGGTCGCGAAGCTCATGTTCGCATCGCCGAGGAGTGCGAAGCAGGTCTCGACCCCCTCCCGCCGCGTCACCTCCGCCAGGAGGTGTGCGACGTCGCGTTCGCTCTTGCCAGGCACCGGCGCGCGCCTCAGAGCGGCCGGCGTGTCGTCGGGATCGGCTCGGGGCGGTCGAGCTCGGCGAGCGCGCGCTCGAGACGAGCGCGGATGTCGAGCAGGTGGTTGAACTGCTCGTCGCAGCCGGCGATCGGGCCGGGATATGCCGAGATCTCCCTGACGACCCGCCGCCGCTCCGCCTGGATGGCGTCGCGGGCGGCGGCAAGCGGCTCCAAGGGTGACATAGGGCAACTCCCAAGCTTCGGGGCCGCCGCGCGGGCAGGCTCCCGTTGCTGCCAAGCCGTCTCCGGCACCATGACCTCGCCCCGGGCGATCAGCCGCGCCGTGCGCAAGAGGCCCGCGGCCCTGAGCACCATCCCGTCGGGCCCGTTGTCGAAGCTGACGGTGACCTCGATCTCGCCGGACGGGTGCTCGATGGTCACGAGCTCGGGTGAGCGGCCGCTCAGGCCCTGGCCGAGCCCGGCCGCGACCGTGCCGGGCGTGAGGACGCAGGCGGCGATGCACTGCGCGCCGGTTACCGCCATCGAGGGGTGGCAGGTCCAGGGCATCATGTAGCGCGCGGCGACCGTGCCGCCGGAGCGGGGCGGAGCGAGGACCGCGATCTTCGGCATCACCGACGTCGCGACGTCGCCCATGCCCATCCGCCGCCCCGCTTCGCGGCGGATCGCCTCGGCGCGCTCGAAGAAGGCACGATTGGCGTCGATCTCGCGCGCGCTCTCGTGGCCGGTCAGGCCAAAGGCCTCGGCGCGAGCGATCATCACCGGCATGGCGACGTCCATGCAGGTGACCTCGATGCCGTCGATCACGTCCACGAGGCTGCCGGTCGGCAGCAGGCTGCCGGTCGACGAACCGACGGTGTCGAGGAAGTTGAGCGTGATCGGCGCCGCCGTCCCGGGAACGCCGGCGATCGCGGTCTCGCCGGCGTACTCCACGCGCCCGCCCGGCGTCTGCACCACCGCCTCGATCCGGGCGCCGGTGTTGACGGCGTGGATGCGCACCGCGGTCTCGCCCTCCTGCGCCGGCACGAGCCCCATCTCGATCGCCGCCGGCCCCACGCCGGCGAGGATGTTGCCGCAGGTCGGCCTGTAGTCGACCAGCCGTTCGGTCACGGCGACCTGGGCGAAGAAGTAGTCGACCTCGCAGCCCTCGCGCTCGGACGGCGAGAGCATCGCGACCTTGGTGGTCACCGCGGTGCCACCGCCGAGGCCGTCGATGTTCCAGGTGTGGCCCGCGCCGACCACGGACATCAGAACGTCCGACAGGGTCGCGCGATCCTCGGGCAGATCGGCGCGGCGAAAGTAAGGTCCGCGTGACGTGCCGCCGCGCAGGAACAGGTAGGGGATGGCGAGCTGGGTCATGTGAAGGGCCAGGGCAGGTCGAAGTAGCCTTGCAGGAGCCCGGGCGGGAAGTCGCGGCCGAGCACAGCGGCGAGGAACATGATGAAGGCGATGCCGATGACGGTCGCGAAGGCCGAGCCGGGCCAGCCGGAGCCGCCGCGGATCCGGAAGAAGGCGAGGAGGAAGAGCGCGAGCGCGATGATCAGCCCGAACAGGCCGGTCAGGATCAGCAGCACGAGGAACCAGGCGAGCGTGGACCAGAGCCCGTGCGACGCGGCGCTGTCCTCGCCACCGCTCTCGAGGTCGATGAAGACGTCGTCCGTGGCCGGCGCCTGCCACATCCGCCACAGCAGCGCCACGCAGCCTACGAGCGTGACGAGCCCGATCGTGAGCGGGAAGATCTTGTCCTGCAGGCGGCCGACCATGGCGGCATCGAACGTGGCGACGGCGAGATACGCGGTCACGCAGCTCAAGAACACCCCCGGGGCGAGCTTGCCGCCGGTCGGCGCCTCGATGTTCTCACGGATGTTCTTGGAATGGCGGATGCCGACGACGACCGAGATCACGGTCAGGATGAGGATGCCGATGGTCAGCGGCGACAGGATGTACTCGAAGCCGGATTCCCAGCCGCGGCGGAAGCGCGCGCCGGCGATCTGGAAGGCCTGGTTGACGAAGATCTCGGACTGGTTCGACAGGACGAAGCCGATCAGGAAGGCCGGGCGCGAGAAGTCGAAGCGACGCAGGAGGATCCCGAGCGTACCGATGCCGACCAGCGCGACCAGGTCGGCAACCGATTGCCGCGACTGGAAGGCCGCGAAGGCGATGATCATGAAGAGGTAGGGTGCCAGCAGGGTGAAGCGGATCGTGGTCAGCTTCGCGATCCAGCGCGAGAGCGCGATGCACAGCCCCGCGCCGAACACGTTCGCCAGCGCCAGGCTCCAGACGATGGTGTAGGTGATGTCGAGGTTGTTCCGGACCATCTGCGGCCCGGGCGTCATGTTCAGAAGCGCGAGGCCGCCGAGGAAGACGGCCATGGAGCCCGACCCGGGGATCCCGAAGATCAGCGTCGGAACCAGGCCGCCGCCTTCTTTCGCGTTGTTCGAGCTCTCGGGCGCGACGACGCCGCGGATGTCGCCCTGGCCGAACCGCGAGCGGTCTCGGGCGGTCTGGACGGCCGAGCTGTAGGCGATCCAGTCCACGACCGAGCCGCCAAGTCCGGGGATCACACCGATGACCACGCCGATCGCCGCGCAGCGCAGCGACAGCCACTTGTTGTGCCACCAGTCCTTGACCCCCTGCAGCCAGCCGAGGCCGAGCTCGCTCGTGCCGGCAATCGGCTTGTCCTGCCGGAGCAGTGAGACGATCTCCGGGATGGCGTAGATGCCGAGGCCGATGATGACGAGCTGGAAGCCGTCGACCAGGTAGGGGATGTCGTAGGTCGACATCCTGAGGCTGCCGCCCGCCGGGGCCGCGCCGATCGTCCCGACCATCAGCCCGAGCCCCGCCGCGACGATCCCCTTAAGCGGCACCCGGCCGGCCAGGATCGCCACCATCGACAGGCCGAGCAGGGTGATCATCAGCATCTCGGGCAAGCCGAAGGCCAGGATCAGCGGCCGCGCGATGAAGATGAAGAAGGTGAGGATGACCGCGCCGAAGAGGCCGCCGAACAGCGAGGACGCGAAGGCGGCCGACAGCGCCTGGGCCGCGTGGCCCTGCTTGGCGAGCGGGAACCCGTCGAGCACCGTCGCCTGGCTCGCCGAAGAGCCGGGGATGCCGAGCAGGACCGAGGAGAACGTGTCGGAGGTCGGGATCACGGCGACGAGCCCGACCATGAGGGCCAGGCCCGCAACCGGATCCATGCCATACATGAACGGCAGGACCAGCGCGAGGCCGGCGATGCCGCCGAGGCCCGGAAGCACGCCGATCGAAAGGCCGAGCAGGACCCCGCCGACGAGATACATCAGCTGCTGCGGGCGGAACAGCAGGGCGAACGCGTCCCCGAGCGCGGGCAGCGCGGTCGCCAGGATGTCCAAGCGCGTGCCTCCGATCTCAGGCGAAGTGCTCTCCCTCCGGCCCGGCGGGGAGGGAGATGGTCAGGCCGCGGTCGTCAATCCACCGCGATATCGTAGTCCTCTGCGAGCCAGTCCAGGACGAACTGCCTGGCCTCGGGCGCGATGGTCGTCGCCTGGTCGGTGGCCTCGACCGCAGCCTCGCCCGTCTGCTGCGGGTAGGTCCCGAGCTCCTCC
>DASUSF010000330.1:0-7627 GCA_036375275.1 Geminicoccaceae bacterium
TCGGGCACGATCGCGGCGCGACGGATCAGGGCGGTCAGCGCCTTGAGGTTGACATGGACGCAGGAAAATAGTCATATGTCAGGTCGTGTTGGTCACGCCCTGCGGTCACGCCATCGCGGGCGGCAGAGACGCCAGATTCACGCCCGTATACAAAACGAACCCGAGAAAGCTCGTTGAATCAGAGAGTTGGGTTTTCGGAGATACGCGAGGCGTGGCCGGTCAGCGGGCGAGGCGGGCGGCGTAGAGCACGACCGCGACCGCGGTCGCGAGGTTGAGGCTCGAGACGCCGGGGCGCATCGGGATGGCCATGCGGGCATGGGCTCGATCCAGGAGGTCTCGTGACAGGCCGCGGCGCTCGGAGCCGAAGGCGAGGATCGCTGCCGGCGGCAGGAGGTCCGGGCGCAGCGGCTCGCCATCCGGATGGAGCGCGATCAGGGGGCGGGAGGTGTCCGGCAGCGCATCGATCCGGAGGACCGGGAGCGCGAAGTGGAGGCCGGCCGAGCCGCGCAGTGCCGCCGGATGCCAGGGGTCGGCCGGGCCGGTGGTGAGCACGCCCGCGGCGCCCGCCGCCGCCGCGACCCGGACCACGGCGCCGACGTTGCCGAGGTGGCGCGGATCCTCGAGCAGGATGGCAGGGCCATCTGCCTCGAGCAGGACCGTCTCCGCGTCTGCGACCGGCCGAGCGAGCGCGAGGACCCCGGTCGCGACCGGCCGCCCGGCGAGCCCGCGGAACGCCGCCGGGTCGACCGGGCGGAGCAGGGCCTGCAGCCGCCCCGTCAGGTCCGGCGCCAGATCGCCCGCCAGCGCGAGCGCGGCGCCGGGGTCGGCCGCCACCGCGTCCAGGATCTCGGCGCCGAACCGGAGCGCGTGCTTGAGCGCGTGCAGGCCCTCGAGGACGACGAGATCGGAATCCGCGTTCCGGCTCCAGATGCTCACCTCGCCTCCGCGAACGCCGGTGGCGTTCCGCGCACGGGAAGCGTTCCCCGGCCTTTGCCAAGGCGACTTCGCCCGGTTATCCGTCGAGCTGCCATGCCCGCTTTGCCCAATGCCGACCGGGCAGTCATCGAGCCCGCGAAGTTCGCATCCTACGCGCTCAATCCGGACCACCCGACCGGCCGGCACAAGGCCCGTGTCTTCCGGGCCGCCCTCGGCTACGATCAGACGAACTTCCAGGATCTGGTGGACAGGATCAGGCTCGCCATATCCCAGGAAGAAGCCGTTCTCCTCAGAGGTGATCAGCACGGGCGGCACTACCGGGTGGATGTTGCCGTCGAGGGGCCCAACGGCGCAGCACGTGTTCGAACCATATGGCTCCTGGACCGAGACACCGATGTCCCGAGGCTCACAACAGCGTTCGTCCTCTAGAGCCGAGCACGCACCGGCCCCGCAGCTCGACCTGTTCGACGTCGTCCGCGTGCGCCAGGCACCGGAGGGCAGTGGTCTCGCGCCGGGCGATGTGGGCACCATCGTCGAGATCGCCGGCGGACGCGCGTTTCTGGTCGATTTCTCCGGAGCGAGCGCGGCCGATCCGCACGGCGACGATCCCGTGCACGAGCTGAGCGTCGATCAGCTCGCACTGGTCCGCAAGTTCCGAGCGCGCTGAACCCGCTCGAGCGGCGCTCAGGCCGCCTTGTCGAGCTCGCGGACGACCGCTTCGCCCATGGTCGAGGTCGAGACCTTCGCCATGCCGTCCTGCATGATGTCGGCGGTGCGGAGCCCACCGGCGAGCACCTGGCCGATCGCGTCGTCGAGGAGGTCCGCGGCATCGCCACGGTCGAAGCTATAGCGGAGCATCATCGAGAAGCTCTGCAGCATGGCGAGCGGGTTGGCCGCGTTCTGCCCGGCGATGTCCGGGGCCGAGCCGTGGACCGGCTCGTAGAGCGCCTTCCGCTTGCCGTCGGGGCCGGCGGCGCCGAGCGAGGCGGACGGCAGCATGCCGAGGCTGCCGGTGAGCATGGCGGCGCAGTCGGAGAGCAGGTCGCCGAACAGGTTGTCGGTCACGATCACGTCGAACTGCCTGGGCGCGCGGACCAGCTGCATGGCGCAGTTGTCGGCGTACATGTGGCTGAGCTCGACGTCCGGGAACGCCTCGTCGTGCAGCTTCTGCACCTCCTCCCGCCAGAGGACGCCGGATTCCATGACGTTCGCCTTCTCGACCGAGCAGACGCGCCGCGCGCGCTTCTGCGCCAGCTCGAAGCCGACCGCGGCGACGCGGCGGATCTCGGAAGTCGTGTAGACCTGGGTGTTGATGCCTCGCCGTTCCCCGTTCGGGAGCGTCTCGATGCCGCGCGGCTCGCCGAAGTAGATCCCGCCGGTGAGCTCCCGGAGGATCATGATGTCGAGGCCCTTGACCAGCTCGGGCTTGAGCGAGCTGCTGGAGACCAGGGCGTCGAACACCTTGGCCGGGCGGAGGTTCGCGAACAGGCCGAGCTCCTTCCGGAGCTTCAGGAGCCCGCGCTCCGGCTTCTGGTCGAACGGCAGCGTGTCGTACTTCGGCCCCCCGACCGCGCCGAAGAGGACGGCGTCGGCGCGAAGCGCCTTCTCGAGGGTCGCGTCCGTGAGCGGCGTCCCGTGGCGGTCATGGGCGGCGCCGCCGGCCAGGTCCTCCTCGAGCTCGAAGCCGATCCCCTGGCGCTTGGCGAACCAGTCCATCACGCGCCGGCACTCGCGCATGATCTCGGGGCCGATGCCGTCGCCGGGGAGCAGGAGCACGCTGCCGAGCGGCGCCGGGTCGTTGCGGAGCAGCGCCATCAGGCGGCCCCGCGGTAGAGCCAGGGCGCCTGTGCCTTCTGCCGGCCCTCGAACTCGTCGATCCTGGCGCGCCGCTTCATGGTGATGCCGACGTCGTCGAGGCCGTTCAGCAGGCAGTGCTTGCGCCAGGGGTCGGTCTCGAAGGTGAACACCTCGTTGCCGGTCGGGCGGATCACCTCCTGCTTCTCGAGGTCGACCGTGAACGGCCGGTCGGTCTCGGCCGCCTCGCGCATCAGGATCAGGACCTGCTCCTTCGGCAGGACCACCGGCAGGATGCCGTTCTTGAAGCAGTTGTTGTAGAAGATGTCGGCGAACGACGGCGCGATCACGCAGCGGATGCCGAAGTCCAGGAGCGCCCAGGGCGCGTGCTCGCGCGAGCTGCCGCAGCCGAAGTTCTCACCCGTGATCAGGATCGAGGCGTGGCGGAAGCGGCCCTGGTTGAGCACGAAGTCCGGGTTCTCGCTGCCGTCCTCGCGGTAGCGGAGCGTCTCGAACAGGGCGACCCCGAGGCCCGTCCGCTTGATCGTCTTCAGCCACTTCGCCGGGATGATCTTGTCGGTGTCGACGTTGACGATCGGCAACGGCGCCGCCGTGCCCTCGAGCTTCGTGAACGGCTCCATGCTCCCTCTCCAGCGCTGCCCGCGCGGCTCCTTTTACGCACCTGCGGCGCCGACTTCCAGCCCCGGCACCGCCCCGCGCCGTCCCGCGCCGTCCCGCGGCCCCCTCTCGCCGGCCCGCCGCTTCGGTGCTTGACTGGCCCGCCACCGCGCCGAGGCCCGCATGACCGCGCTGTCCGTCTCGC
Source organism: Geminicoccaceae bacterium (assembly GCA_036375275.1). Taxonomy (GTDB): domain Bacteria; phylum Pseudomonadota; class Alphaproteobacteria; order Geminicoccales; family Geminicoccaceae; genus DASUSF01. Next base: position 3,554 of record DASUSF010000330.1, read on the forward strand.
CCACGCTCCTGGTCCATCTCGGCTTCGCGCTCTCGGCGCTCGGCTTCCTGGTCCGCGACATCCTCTGGCTCCGGCTGCTCGCGATCCTCGGCTACAGCCTGTTCTGCCTCTTTCAGCTGACCCGGGCCGAGGGGCCGGCCTGGGACTTCGTGATGTGGTACGCGACCTTCATGGCGATCAACGGCGGTCACGCGGCGTGGCTGATCTACGAGCGCCAGCTGGTCCGGCTCAACGAGGAAGAGTGCCGGCTCAGGGACCTGATCTTCCGGGCGCTCGACCCGCTCGCGGTCAAGCGGCTGATGCGCGCCGGGGTCTGGCTCGACCTGCCGCCGGGCGAGCTGATGACCCGGGAGGGCCGGCCCGCGCGCCACGTCTACGCGATCGCGGCCGGCGAGGCCCGGGTGATCGCCGCCGGCACCGAGATCGCCCGTATCGGGCCGGGCCGCTTCGTCGGCGAGATCGGGTTCCTGCGCGCCGGCCCCGCGACCGCGACAACGCTCGCCGCCCCGCCTGTGGAGGGGGAGGGCCCGGCGCGGCTCCGCTGCCTCGCGTGGCCCCAGCGCGAGCTGCGGCGCCGCCTCGCCCGGGACGACGCCATGCGGACCACCCTCTACGCCGCGATCGGCACCGACCTCGCGGCCAAGATCGCCGACGACAACGTCCGGATCACCCGCCCGCGCGCCGGACGCCCACGCCCGGGGTGAGCCCGGCCGACGCGCCGGAAGCGTGCCACGTCGCCCGCCGCGCGAGGCCGGAGGGATCTTCCGGCGCCCTCTCTGGCGCGTCGAGGCCCCTCGTCAGATCCGGCGGCGGCGGAACATCCGCATGACCATCCTCAGGATCGCCACGTTTCTCAGGAACTTGAACATCGCGTCCTCCGTCTCCCTCGCCATCCGGCCGCTGCGGCCGGTGGCCCTGAGCCGTCAACCGGGCAAGCTGCGGAGTGGTTCCGCCGGGCGTGCCGGAGCTCCGGACCCCTACGCCGTCGCGGCGGTCGGCACACCGGTGTCGACCCTCCACTCAACCGGCGCGCCACGCCTGGGTCCGCCGGAGGACGCCCCGGGTCAGGCCGGCGTGGACCAGCCGCGCCACGACGTTGGTGTAGAAGATCATCATGCCCATCGCGGCCGCGGGCGCGATGTCGCCGGCGTCGTCCATGTTGAGCACCGCGACCGAGGCGAGCGTCGTGTCCGGGGCGTAGAGGAAGACCACCGCGGAGACCGTGGTCATCGCGTTGACGAACAGGTAGATCGAGATGTCGAGGATCGCCGGCAGGCAGACCGGCACCGTGACCAGCGCGAACACCCGCCAGACCGGCTGGCCGAGCGAGGCGTTGACCGCCTCGAACTCCGGGTCCATCTGCTTGAGCGCCGTCACCGCGGTCAGGTGCGAGACGGTGTAGAAGTGGGTGATGGTCGAGATCACCAGGATCGCCATGGTGCCGTAGATCACGTTCAGCGGGTTGTCCGGCGCGTTGAAGAAGAACACGTAGGCGAGCCCGAGCACCATGCCGGGGATCGCCATCGGCAGCATGGCGAGCAGGTGGAAGGCGGCGCGCCCGGACCGGAAGCCCTGCGCCTTCTCGACCACATAGGCGCCGAGGAAGATCACGACGGTCCCGATCGCCGCGCTGTACGCCGCCATCCGGATCGAGTTCCAGTAGCTGTCCCAGCCGCCGCCGTCGAAGCGGTCGAAGCGGTAGTTCTCGAGGCCGAGCTCCAGGTTGTACGGCCAGAACTTGATCAGGGCGGCATACTGGCAGGTGCCGAGGATGCCGAGGATGAAGATCGAGACCACGACGCAGAAGCCGAGCATGCCGAGATCGAACCGGCGATCCGGCTTCGGGTGGTAGGGCACGGCGGCCGAGCTGATCAGCGCCACCTGCCTGCTCTGCATCGCCCGGTCGACGCCGAACGCGATCAGGGCCGGAACCAGCAGGACGACCGAGACCACCGCCCCCATCTCGAAGTTCTGCTGGCCGACCACCTGCTTGTAGATGTCGAGCGCGAGCACGTCGTAGCCGCCACCGATCACCTTCGGCACGCCGAAGTCGGTGATCACGAGGTTGAAGACGACGAACGCCGCGGAGACCAGCCCGTAGGCGGCGCCTGGCAGCGTGACCGTGAAGAACACCTTTCGGGCCGGTGCCCGGAGCGCGGTCGCCGCCTCGTACAACCGGGCGTCGGCGATCGCCAGCGCGATCAGGATGATCACGAGCGCATGCGGGAAGGTGAAGAAGCAGGACGCGATCACGATCCCGATCGGGCCGTAGATGTCGTGGCCGAAGAGGAGGCCCCGGGCCAGGCCCTGGTTGCCGAACAGGTAGATCAGGCCGATCCCCGGGAGCAGCGACGGCACCAGGATCGGCACCATGGCGATGGTCCTGAACAGCGGCTTGGCGGGCATGCAGCTCCGGGTCAGCGCGTAGGCGAAGAGGAACGCCGCGCCGACCGTGATGACGGTCGTCACGGCCGCGATGGTCAGGCTGTTCCAGAGCGAGTGGCGAAGCGCGGGCGTGGTGACGTAGGCGACGTAGTTCGAGAGGCCGGTCTCGGGCGCGGGGCGCACCAGGATCCGACCGAGATCCTCGGCCGGCACCTCGAACGCACCGCCGGGGACCGAGAACGCGCCGCCGAAGAGCAGGAGGCCGCCATCGTCGGACGCATCGCTGAGACGGAACGCGCGGTGCCGCTCGACGAGCGCCTCGGGCAGCAGGTCGCCGGCGCCGATCCGGGTCCTGGCGGTCGGCGCCAGACCGTGGTTGACCGGCCGCTCCAGATCGCCCGTCAGGGTCGCGAGGCTGCCGAGGGGCATCCAGTCGCCGCCGTCGCTCGCCTCGACCTCGATCAGCTCGAAGCGGAACGCGTACGTCGTGATCGACTTGGAGAGCATCGCCCAGAGCGGAAAGGCGAGGGTGATCAGGAGGTAGAGGCCGATCACGACAGCCAGCGCGCGGAGCGCCCACTGGTCCCGGCCGATCCCGGGCCTGACCCGCGCCGGACCGGTGGCGTCAGCGAGGCTCGCCATCCCGGCCGGCTGCGGCATAGATCCGGAGGTGATCGCGCGGCAGCACGACCCCGACGCTCCGTCCCTCGGCGAGGCCGAGGTCGCGGATCAGGTTGGCCGGGAGGTCGACCCGGAGCGCGAGCGGTGGCTCGTGACCGGCCCCGAGATGGGCGCGGACGTAGGACCCCAGGAACTCGATCCGGTGGACGCTGGCCTGAAGGGTGTTCTCGGCCTCCGCCCCGGCCCCCGGGACCCGGACATCCTCGGGCCGGATCGCGACCGTCACCGGGCCGCGGCGCCGCGGCGCGGCCGGGCAGGCCAGCGTGATGCCGCCGATCCGGACCCGCCCGTCGCCCGTGGCTTCGCCGGCCATGAAGTTCATCGTGCCGATGAAGTCGGCGACGAAGGCGGAGGCCGGCTCGCAGTAGACCTCGACCGGCGTCCCCACCTGCTCGATCCGGCCGCGGTCCATGACCACGATCCGGTCGGCCATGGTCAGCGCCTCCTCCTGGTCGTGGGTGACCATGATCGTGGTGAGGCCCAGGCGCCGCTGGAGCGTCTTGATCTCGTGGCGCAGGGCCACGCGCACGCGCGCGTCGAGCGCCGACAGCGGCTCGTCGAGCAGCAGCAGCGTCGGCGAGGGCGCCAGGGCGCGGGCGAGCGCGACGCGCTGCTGCTCGCCGCCGGACAGCTGGGCCGGGTACCGGTCGCGGTGCGCCCGGAGGTGGACCAGGTCCAGCAGCTCGTCGACGCGGGCCGCGACGCGCGCGCGGGCGGCGCGGCGTGCCTCCAGGCCGTAGGCCACGTTGCGCGCCACGGTGAGGTTGGGAAAGAGCGCGTAGGACTGGAAGACGATCCCGTAGCTCCGCTCGCCCGGCGGCAGCCGCGAGACGTCGCGGCCGGCGAGCCGCACGACGCCTGCGTTCTGGCGCTCCAGGCCGGCCACGATCCTGAGCAGCGTGGTCTTGCCGCAGCCGCTGGGGCCCAGGAAGCAGGCGAACTCCCCCTCGGCGACCGTCAGGGAGACGTCGCGGAGGGCCACCACCGGGCCGAACTTCTTGGCGATGC
>DASUSF010000331.1:0-14478 GCA_036375275.1 Geminicoccaceae bacterium
CGAGTTCGTGCTCCAGCCGAGCGCGGAAGAGGCGGTGGTGGCGCCCGCGGCGGCATCGGTGGTCGATGCCAAGCCGGTCATCCCCGACCTCGATCTCGGCAACTTCCACGCGCTGGTCATCGGCAACAACAAGTACCAGTTCCTGCCGTCCCTCCAGAGCGCGGTCAACGACGCCCGCGCGGTGGCCGAGGTGCTGAGCGAGAAGTACGGCTTCAACGTCACCCTGCTCGAGAACGCGGACCGCTACGCGATCCTCTCGACCTTGAACGAGCTGCGGGGCCGGCTCACCGAGAACGACAACCTGATCGTCTACTATGCGGGGCACGGCGAGCTGGATCGGGTCAACCAGCGCGGGCACTGGCTGCCGGTCGACGCCGAGCTCGACAGCAGCGCGAACTGGATCAGCAACGTCGCGATCACCGACATCCTCAACGCGATGAGCGCCAAGCGCATCCTGGTGGTCGCGGACTCCTGCTACTCGGGCGCGCTTACCCGCGCCGCCATGGCCAAGCTCGAGTCCGGGATGCCGGACGAGGCGCGGGCGGCGTGGCTCAAGGCGGTCGCCGCCAAGCGGGCGCGCACCGCCCTCACCTCCGGCGGGATCGCCCCGACCATGGACGGCGGCGGCGGCGAGCATTCGGTCTTCGCCAAGGCGTTCCTCGACGTGCTCGAGGCGAACGATGGGCTGATCGAGGGCCAGCGCCTGTTCCAGGAGATCTCGGCGCGGGTCACCTACATCGCCTCCCAGTTCCGCTTCGAGCAGGTGCCGCAGTACGCGCCGATCAAGTTCGCGGGCCACGAGGCGGGCGAGTTCTTCCTCCGCCCCGAGGTCTGAGCCGGCTCAGTCTCCCTTTCCACCTTCCTCGGGCGAGGCGTTCCCGCCGAGCCCGAGGAAGGCCAGGATGTCGGCCCGGGTCGGGGCGAGCCAGCGGAGCGGTGCCGCGAGGGCGGCGGCGATCTCGATGTGGCCGATGCCGTCGTAGATCCGGACTTCGGCCGCGCTGCCGGCCCGCTCGAGCGCTGCCGCGAGGCGCTCGCTGTTCGCCGGCAGCACCGTCCGGTCGTCGGCGCCGTGGAGCAGAAGCGCGCGCGGCGCCCCGGCGCGGGCGAAGGTGATCGGCTGGGTCGCCGCCATGTCCTCGACCGCGAAGATCTTCTTCACCGTCCGGTCGCGGATCGGCAGGAAATCGTAAGGCCCGGCGATCCCGACCAGCGCGTCGATCTGCGCGGGAGCGCCGCCGGCGGCGTCGAGGTAGGAGCGGTCGAGGACGACGAGCGCCGCGATGTGCGCGCCCGCGGAGTGGCCGGCGACGGCGATCCGCGCGGGATCGCCGCCGAACGCCCCGATCCGCTCCTGGACCCAGGCCACGGCGGCCGCGCCGTCCTCGACGAAGGTCGGGAACTTGACCTCGGGCCAGAGGCGGTAGTCCGGGATGACGACCACCACGCCCGCGGACGCGAGCGCCTGCGCCGCGAACAGATAGCGTTCCCGGGCGCCGGACTCCCAGCTCCCGCCGTAGAAGAAGACCACCACCGGCATCGCCGACGAGATCCCCTCGGGCACGTAGACGTCGAGGCGCTGGCGCGGGTGGTCGCCATAGGCGAGGCCGCGGTCCACCCGGTAGCCCTCCTCCGGGATGAAGCTGTTGACCACGCCGAGCGGCGAGCAGGCGGCGAGCGGCGCGAGCAGGCCGAGCGCGAGCAGGCGGAGGGCGCGGGGTGCTGGCAAGGTGAGGGGTTCCCTGTCGTCAGGCGACGCTTGAAGCCGGGTCGGAGCCTTGCCAAGGTAGCGCGCCGGCGCCCGGCGCCAAGATCAGGATCCATACCGCGATGAAGCTCTTCAATTCGCTAAGCGGCGAGAAGGAGACCTTCACGCCGGCCGAGCCGGGCCGGCCGACCATGTACGTGTGCGGGCCCACGGTCTACAACCACCCGCACATCGGCAACGCCCGCCCGGCGGTGGTCTTCGACGTCCTGTTCCGGGTGCTCAAGGCGCGCTTCGGCGATTGCCTCTATGTCCGCAACATCACCGATATCGAGGACAAGATCATCGCGGCCGCGGCCGCGAGCGGCGAGCCCTGGCAGGCGATCGTCGAGCGCTACACCGCCGCCTACCACGCCGACATGGCGGCCCTCGGCGTCCTTGCGCCGAGCGTCGAGCCGCGCGCGACCGAGCACATCCCGGAGATGCTCGGACTGATCGAGCGCCTGATCCAGCGCGGCCAGGCCTATGAGGCGGAGGGGCACGTCCTGTTCCACGTCCCGTCGTTCGGCGCCTACGGCCGGCTGTCGCGGCGCTCGCGCGACGAGATGATCGACGGCGCCCGGGTCGAGGTCGCCCCCTACAAGCGGGATCCGGCGGACTTCGTCCTCTGGAAGCCGTCGGCGGACGGCCAGCCGGGCTGGGAGAGCCGCTTCGGTCGCGGACGCCCGGGCTGGCACATCGAGTGCTCGGCGATGATCGAGAAGCAGATCGGCCGGACGGTCGACATCCACGGCGGCGGCCTCGACCTCAAGTTTCCGCATCACGAGAACGAGCTCGCGCAGAGTGTCTGCGCCCACGGCGGCGAGCCGCTCGCGCGCTTCTGGCTGCACAACGGCTTCGTCGACATCGAGCGCGAGAAGATGTCGAAGTCCCTCGGCAACGTGGTCCTGGTCAAGGACCTGCTCGAGGAGGCGCCGGGCGAGGCGATCCGCTTCGCCCTGCTCCAGGCGCACTACCGGAAGCCGCTCGACTGGACCCGGGACGGCCTCGCCCGGGCGAGGCAGGCGCTCGACCGCCTGTACCGGTCGCTGGAAGATCTGCCCGATGGCCATGGAGATCGAGATGGGGCGGAGCAGCCGGCCGCAGTGGTCGAGGCGCTCGAGGACGACCTCAACACGCCGCGCGCCTTCGCCGAGCTGTTCGAGCTCGCGCACGCCGCCAACGCCAGCACGGATCCGGCCGCGCGGGCCGCGCTCGGGCGGGCGCTCCGCGCCGGCGGACAGCTCCTCGGGCTGCTCCAAGCCGACCCGGCCGCGTGGTTCCGGGAGCCGGCCCGGGGCACGGTCGACGATGCCGAGATCGATCGGCTGATCGAGCGCCGGAACGCGGCGCGGCAGGCGAGGGACTTCGCCGAGGCGGACCGGATCCGCGATCGGCTGCAGGACATGGGGGTGGTGATCGAGGACCGCCCCGGCGGCACCCGCTGGCGGCTCGCGGGATGAGCCTCGCGCGCGGCGTCGGGGGCAGGGGTCACCGCCGGCCCCGCCGTCCGGCGCGCTTCTGGCGCAGCGCCGCGGCGTGCGCCTCGCGGGCCCAGGCGCAGAGCAGGTCCGGGTCGTCGAGGCCGGCGTCGGGGGCCCGGTAGTAGGGCATGGCGACCGCGCGGCCCCGGATCGTATGGACGAACTGCTCGAGGCCGGCGTCCTCGAAGCTTCGCCGGTTGAGGTCGTCGGTCCGGAGATAAAGCAGGCCGTCCGCGATCAGGCCGAACATCAGGCCGCTCTTGAAGATGCCGTGGCCGCCGAACATGCGGCGGATCGTGACGCCGCCGAGCGGCGTCAGAAGCTCCGCGACGAGGGTCGCGAGGGCAGCATCGCGTGCCATTTCGCTCGCCGCGCCCCCGGTTCAGCTCCGCGCGAGGAGCTGCGTCACCTTGTCGAAGACGAGGTCGAACATCGCGGGCGTCAGGCGGCCGGTGTTGAGGTTGTAGCGCGAGCAGTGGTAGCTCGGGACCAGCGCCGGCAGCCCCTCCGGGCGGTAGACCGCGCCGTGGGCGAAGGGGTAGCTGCCGACCCGGAGGCCGAGGCCCCGGAGCACCGACTGGTGGGCGATGCTGCCGAGCGGCAGCACTACCTCCGGGAGCGGCGACTTGTGCAGCTGCTCGAGCAGGAAGCGGCGGCAGGTGTTGACCTCGGCGCCGACCGGCTTGTTCTCCGGCGGCACGCAGCGGACGGCGTTGGTGATCCGGCAGCCGACCAGCTCGAGGCCGTCGTCGATCCGCGCGTCGAAGCGGCCATGCGCGAAGCCGAAGCGGGCGAGGGTGTCGTAGAGGATGATCCCGGCGTGGTCACCGGTGAACGGCCGCCCGGTCCGGTTCGCCCCGCGCAGGCCCGGCGCCAGCCCGACGATCAGGAGCGCCGCGGCGGGATCGCCGAACGACGGGACCGGCGCGTTGTGCCAGTCCGGGAAGGCGATCCGGTTCCTGGCCCGGAACGCCGCCAGGCGGGGACAGAGCTGGCAGTCGGCCGGCGGCGCCAACCGCGCCGGCCCGGCCGCCTCCACGTCCCCCCCTGGTCGCCGGTTCAGGTCGCCTGGAAGCTGCGGCCGGTGCGCGCCGGGCGGGCGGGCGCCGGATCGACGTCGTCCTCCTCGTCCTCATCGCCACCGCCGCCCAGGTTCACCGCCGGTCCGCGGTGCTCACGGGCGATCAGGGGCGCGAGCTCGTTGAGCTCGAGGAAGGTGTCGGCCTGCCGGCGCAGCTCGTCCGCGATCATCGGCGGCTGGGTCCGGATCGTGCTGACCACCGTCACCCGGAGGCCGCGCCGCTGCAGCGACTCGACCAGGCGGCGGAAGTCGCCGTCACCCGAGAACAGGATGATGTCGTCCAGGTGGCTCGCCATCTCCATCGCGTCGATGGCGAGCTCGATGTCCATGTTGCCCTTGAACTTCCGCCGCCCGGAGGCATCGGTGAACTCCTTGAGCGGCTTGGTGACCACGGTGTAGCCGTTGTAGTCGAGCCAGTCGACCAGCGGCCGGATCGGCGAGTATTCCTGGTCGTCGAGCAGCGCGGTGTAGTACGATGCCCGGACCAGCCGCGCCCGTTCCGCGAAGGTCGCCAGCAACAGCCGGTAGTCGATGTCGAAGCCGAGCGCGCGCGCCGACTGATACAGGTTGGCGCCGTCGATCATCAGCGCGAAACGGGAGTCTGGATGGAGAATACCGTCCAGCTGAGGGAAATTCATGCCAAGCATCCTTCCGATAGAGTGCCGCTCGACGTCGATCACGGAGAGACGGCAGGTTTCTTGGCCGCCTCGGCCCCCCGGCACGAGCGGCAAGTGTGGCCCCGTTCCTCGGCAGCCGTCGGAGCGGGGGCGTCCCCTTACGCCCACCCTCGGGTTCAGGCAAGGGTAGATCGAAAGGGGTAGGTGCCAACATGATCCTCCTTGGTCTCGGTGGCAACCTGCCGACCGCCGAATTCGGCGCTCCGGCCGACACGCTGGCCGCGGCCCTGGAGCGGCTCGTACAGCATGGCGTGCGCGTGACCTCGCGATCCCGCTGGCACGCCACGCGTCCGGTGCCCGACGACGGGCAGCCCTGGTACACCAACGGCGTCGCGGTGATACAAAGTAGCGCACCGGCGCATGATCTTCTAGATCTTCTTCTGGCGACGGAACGGGAGTTCGGGCGCCTGCGGGGGGTGCGCAACGCGCCGCGCACCATCGACCTCGACCTCCTCGCCTACGACGACCTCGTGACGGATGACGCTGCGGCGGAGCGTCTCGTCCTGCCTCATCCCCGGATGCACGAACGCACCTTCGTCCTTCTGCCCCTGGTCGAGATCGCGCCGGACTGGCGCCATCCGCGGCTCGGCCGCACCGCCCGGGAGCTGCTCGCTGCACTGCAGCAAGGCGGATCCGGCGAACCGGCCGCGGGCTGAAGGCTAGCGCCGGTTGCGATAACTTGTGCAACGCGCTACCTAGATACCCTGACAGCGAAGTGTTGAGCGTTGGAGAGCGTCGATGGCCCGCATCACAGTCGAAGATTGCGTCGAGAAGGTGTCGAACCGTTTCGAGCTCGTCATGCTCGCCGCGCAGCGGGCGCGCGACGTGTCGGCCGGCGCGCCGCTCCTGGTGGAGCGGGACAACGACAAGAACCCGGTGATCGCCCTACGCGAGATCGCCGAGGACCGGCTCGACCTGGATCATCTCCGCTACGAGCTGATCCACGGTCTGCGCCGGCACGTCGAGGTCGAGGACGAGCCGGAGGAGGACCTGGACCTGATGATGGCGGCGCCACCGGTCGAGCCGGCGCCGGGCATCGAGATGCCGGATCTGGGCGATGCGGTCTTCACCGACATCTCGCCCGAGGAAGCCGAGCAGGAGTAGCGGCACCGCGGGCGAGGTCATGGACGCGGCGCAACCGGCGCCGGCGCGTCCTCTGCCGGAGGCCGAGGCTGCGCCCGAGCCTGCGCGCCCGCCGCGCCGTCCGGTCATGCGGCAGTACGAGCTGGTCGAGAAGGTCAAGGCCTACGACCCGACCGCCGACGAGGATCTGCTCAATCGCGCCTACGTCTACGCCATGAAGGCGCACGGCGCGCAGGTCAGGGCGTCGGGTGATCCCTATTTCTCCCACCCGGTCGAGGTCGCGGGTCTGCTCGCCGGCCTCAAGCTCGACAGCGCCTCGATCGCGACCGGGCTGCTGCACGACACCATCGAGGACACCGGCGCGACGGTCGAGGAGCTGGAAAGGCTGTTCGGCGGCGAGATCGCCCGGCTGGTCGACGGCGTGACCAAGCTCAACAAGCTCGAGCTGCAGTCGGCGCACACCGAGCAGGCCGAGAACTTCAGGAAGCTGCTCCTCGCGATGAGCGAGGACATCCGCGTGCTCCTGGTCAAGCTCGCCGACCGACTGCACAACATGCGCACCCTGCACTTCATAGGCAGCGAGGAGAAGCGCCGGCGGATCGCCAACGAGACGGTCGAGATCTACGCCCCGCTGGCCGAGCGCATCGGCATGCAGGCGCTCAAGGACGAGCTCGAGGACCGGGCCTTCGAGGCCCTCCAGTCCGAGGCGCGCGAGGCGATCCTCAACCGCCTGAAGCGGCTGCGCAAGCACGACAGCAACCTGATCGAGCGCATCGTCTCGGAGCTCCACGACACGCTGATCGGCGCCGGCATCGAATCCCGGATCAGTGGCCGCGAGAAGACGCCGGTCTCGATCTGGCGCAAGATGAAGCGCAAGAACATCAGCTTCGAGCAGCTCTCCGACATCATGGCCTTCCGGATCACGGTCGATTCCGTGCCCAGCTGCTATGCCGCCCTCGGCGTGATCCACGGCAAGTACGCGATGGTGCCGGAGCGCTTCAAGGACTTCATCAGCACGCCCAAGCCCAACGGCTACCGCTCGCTGCACACCACCATCATCGGCCCCGAGCGGCGGCGGATCGAGGTTCAGATCCGCACCGCCGAGATGCACCAGATCGCCGAGCTCGGCGTGGCGGCCCACTGGGCCTACAAGCAGCGCCGGCCCGCCGTCACCAACGGCCGGCAGTACCGCTGGATCCGCGGCCTGCTCGAGATCCTGGAGCATGCGGCCGGGCCGGAGGAGTTCCTCGAGCACACCAAGCTCGAGATGTTCCAGGACCACGTGTTCTGCTTCACGCCGCGCGGCGACCTGATCGAGATGCCGCGCGGCGCGACCCCGGTCGACTTCGCCTACGCGGTCCATTCCGAGGTCGGCGACACGTGCGTCGGCGCCAAGGTCAACGGCCGGCTCGTGCCACTCCGCACCCGGTTGAACCACGGCGATCAGGTCGAGATCATCACCGCCCGGGCGAGCGCGCCGTCGCCCGCGTGGGAGCGCTTCGTCGTCACCGGCAAGGCGCGCTCGCGCATCCGCCGGTACATCCGGACCCAGCAGCGCAACGACTTCATCGCCCATGGTCGCGAGCAGCTCCAGCGCGCCGGCCAGAAGGTCAAGGTCGCGGTCACCGACCGGCGCCTCGACGAGGTGCTGAAGGAAGTGCGCCAGAAGAGCGTCGACGACCTGCTCGCCGCCGTCGGCGAGGGCGCGCTGAGCGCGCGGGTGGTCGTCGAGGCGCTGCGCGGCCCTGCCGGCCCCACGCTCACGGAATCGCCGCCGGACAAGGTGATCCCGCTGCGGCGGCCGCGCCTGCCGTCCGCGGCGACCGCCGACGGCTACCGGATCCAGGGGCTGCTGCCCGGGATCGCGGTGCAGCTCGCGGGCTGCTGCCACCCCGTGCCGGGCGACCAGATCGTCGGCGTGGTGCGCACCGGGCGCGGCGTCACCGTGCACCGCGGCGACTGCCGCGCGCTGATGCGCCGGCCGGCCCAGTCCGACCGCTTTCTCGACCTCGGATGGGTGGACGGCGCGCCGGACAAGAAGGCGATCGGCCGGATCCAGGTGATGAGCATCAACCAGCCCGGCAGCCTCGGCTCGCTCAGCACGGTGATCGGCAAGCAGGGCGGCAACATCACCGACGTCCGCTTCAGCAGCCGCTCGCGCGACGTGGTCGAGATCGTGCTCGACATCGAGGTCGACGACGTCGAGCATCTCGAGCGCATCCAGGCGAGTCTCCGCGCCAACCCGGTCGTGACCTCGGTCGAGCGGGCGCAGGGATGAGCCATGAGCCGAGGCCGCTCGAGGAGGGTGCGGTGCTCGATCTCATGCGGGTCAGCGGGGCCCTGCTGGAGGGGCATTTCCTCCTGACCTCGGGCCTGCACAGCCCGGTCTATCTGCAGTGCGCGCGGCTGCTGATGGAGCCGGGCCGGGCGGCTCGGGTGGTCGAGGGGCTGCGCGCGAAGCTGCTCGCGCGGGGCCTGCTCGCGGGGCTGGACGTCGTGCTCGCCCCGGCGATGGGCGGCATCATCGTCGGCTACGAGCTGGCGCGTCAGGCGGGTCTGCTGTCGCTGTTCGCCGAGCGACAGGACGGCCGCTTCACGCTCCGTCGCGGCTTCGCGCTCGCCCCGGCCGCGAAGGTCCTGATCGCCGAGGACATCGTAACCACCGGCCTTTCGACCCGCGAGTGCATCGCCTGCGCCCGCGATGCGGGAGGCGACGTGGTCGCGGCCGCCTGCCTGGTCGACCGGAGCGGCGGCCAGGCGGACGTCGGCGTGCCGCTGGTCGCGCTCGCCACCCTCGAGCTGCCGACGTATCCTGCCGACGATCTCCCGCGGGAGTTGAGAGCGCTGCCCGCGGTAAAACCCGGGTCGCGATCCGGCCTTGCGTCTTAAAACACTGCACTGGAAGGCATACCTTTGTTAATGACCGGCCGTCATAGTCGGAATCGCCGTGTTTCGTCGTCGCATCCCCATGCCGCCCTGGAAGCGGCTCCGCAGCTGGTTCTGGCCGCACATCGGCTGGGGGCGGGCGTTCACGTACGTGGTCAAGCGGGTCAAGCGCCTGCCGGGCTCGCCCCACAGCATCGCGGCCGGCCTCGCTGCCGGGGTGATGGTGTCGTTCACCCCCTTCTTTCCGCACCTCGCCACCGCCGCCCTGCTCGCCATGCTGATCCGCGGCAACGTCGTGGCGGCCTGGGTCGGGACCCTGTTCGGCAATCCGTCGACGTTCCCGCTGATCTGGCTGGCCGCCTACAACCTCGGCCTGATCATCATGGGCCATCCGCCGGTCTCGGAACCACAGTTCCACGTCGAGAGCCAGCTCACCAGCCTGCCGGAGCCGTTCACCCTGGAATGGGTCAACGGCTGGATCGAGCGGACGGCGGACTGGGCCAAGTCCAAGTTCGTCCCGATGGCGCTCGGCGGCGTGCCGCTCGGCCTCGTCGCCGGCCTGGTCTGCTACCTGCCGCTGGTCAAGGTGATCGGGGCGTTTCAGGAGGCGCGCCGCCGCCGCACGGCCGGCGGCACCCGCGATCCTCGCGGCATCCCGCTCAAGACCGCCCGCCCGACCCGCATCGAGACCACCTGAGCGGCGCCGGCGCCGGGCTCCGGTGCCGGTCGCCGCGCCTCGGATGATCCTCGGTATCGGCAGCGATCTGATCGACATCCGCCGGATCGAGCGCACGCTCGAGCGGTTCGGCGAGCGCTTCACCATGCGCTGCTTCACGGAGGTCGAGCGCGCGCGCGCCGAGCGGCGCGCCAACCCCGCCGCGACCTATGCCAAGCGCTACGCCGCCAAGGAGGCGTGCTCGAAGGCGCTGGGCACGGGCTTCCGGCAGGGTGTCTTCTGGCGCGACATCGGGGTCGTCAACCGCCCGTCGGGGCAGCCGACGCTCGCGCTCAGCGGGGGCGCCGCCCGACGCCTCGAAGCGATGATCCCGGCCGGCATGGTGGCGAAGATCGACCTCACCCTGACCGACGAGCCCCCGCTCGGCCAGGCGCTGGTGATCATCACCGCGGTGCCGCGCGGCGAACGCGCGTGAAGGCGGCTTCACTTTACCTCGGTGGGCGGCTTGGCTAGTGTCGGGCGCGCCCGGGCAGACCAGCGGGCATCCAGCAAATGAGCGGCAGCGTCCCTCCCATGGCGACCAGCGGTGAGCGCGTGAAGGCGGTGAAGAAGCAGGCTGCGGTGCCGCGCAGTAAGTCCAAGAACGCCTGGGAGACCGTGCGCACGCTGGTGTACGCGGTGCTGATCGCGCTCGGCGTGCGCACCTTCTTCTACGAGCCGTTCAACATCCCGTCCGGGTCGATGAAGCCGACGCTGCTGGTCGGCGACTACCTGTTCGTGTCCAAGTTCGCCTACGGCTACAGCAAGCATTCCTTCCCGTTCAGCCTGCCCCTGTTCGACGGTCGGATTTTCGCCGATCTGCCGGAGCGGGGCGACGTCGCGGTGTTCAAGCTGCCGTCCGACAATCGCACCGACTACATCAAGCGGATCATCGGGCTGCCGGGCGACCGCATCCAGGTGCGCGGCGGGGTCCTGTACGTCAACGGCGAGTCGGCCGAGCGCACCCGGCTCGAGGACTTCTACGACGACGACGGCACCAGCAGCGGGCGCATGACCCGCTATCGCGAGATCCTTCCGGGGGACGCGGGGCCGAGCCACGCGGTCCTCGACCTCGTGCCGCGCGGCTCGCTCGACAACACGCGGGTCTACGAGGTTCCCGAAGGCCATGTCTTCGCCATGGGCGACAACCGCGACAACTCGCTCGACAGCCGGGTCGACAACGTCGGCTTCATCCCACTCGAGAACCTGATCGGGCGGGCCGAGATCATTTTCTTCTCGACCAACGGCAGCGCGAACCTCTGGGAGATCTGGAACTGGCCTCTGGCGATCCGCTTCCAGCGCCTGTTCAAGCTGATCGAGTGAGGCGCGCCCCCCGCCGGGGCCGACCGCCCGCGGGGGAGGGGACGAGGCTTGCGCGCCTGGAGGAGCGGCTCGGTCATGCGTTCACCCGTCCGGCCCTGCTCGAGCAGGCGCTGACCCACGCGAGCGTCCAGGGGCGCGGCCGGAGCCGCCGGCGCCCCCTCAGCAACGAGCGGCTGGAGTTCCTGGGCGACCGGGTGCTCGGCCTCGCCGTCGCCGAGAGCCTGATGCGGCGCTTCCCCGACGACCCGGAGGGTGCGCTCTCGGCCCGGCACAGCGTGCTGGTCAGCGAGGTGACGCTCGCCCGGGTGGCGCGCGGGATCGACCTCGGGCCGGCGCTCGAGGTCGCTCCGGGGCAGACCAACCTCGACCGCGATGCGCCGGCGCTGCTCGCGAACGCGCTTGAAGCGGTGATCGCCGCGGTCTATCTGGATGCCGGCTGGCCCGCCGCGGCGGCCGTGGTCGGGCGCCTTCTCGAAGGGCAGATCGCAGCCGTGACGCTGCCGCCCAAGGACCCGAAGTCGATGCTCCAGGAGCGCCTCCAGGGCGAAGGCCTGCCGCTGCCGCGGTACGAGGTGGTCAAGGTCGAGGGGCCGGATCACGCCCCCTCGTTCGAGGTCCGGGCGTCGTTGCAGGGCACGGAGGTCTCGGCGTCGGCTGCCGCTCCCTCCAAGCGCGCCGCCGAGCAGGCGGCCGCGGCGCGGCTGATCGAGCGCCTGGACGGGCTGAACGGGCCATGACCGGCGCGCCGGAGGCCGCCGCCGGCTCCGAGCCCCGCCGCGCCGGCTTCATCGCCCTGCTCGGCGCACCGAACGTCGGCAAGTCGACCCTGCTCAACCGTCTGGTCGGCACCAAGGTCTCGATCGTCTCGCGCAAGGTCCAGACCACGCGCCGCCGCATTCTCGGCATCACGGTCCGGGGCCCCGCCCAGCTGATCTTCATCGACACGCCCGGGATCTTCGAGGCCCGGCCCAACCGGCCGCTCGAGCGGGCGATGGTGCGGGCGGCCTGGGCGGGCGCCGACGATGCCGACTTCCGGGTGCTGGTGGTCGATGCGCGCCGCGGACTGGACGCCAGCACCAGGCGGATCCTGGATGGCCTGGCCGAGCGCCCGAAGCCGACCCTCCTCGCGATCAACAAGCTGGATCTGGTCAGCCCGCCGACCACCCTGCCGTTGATCAAGGCGTTCGACGACACCGGCCTGTTCGAGCGGGTGTTCATCGTCTCGGCGCTGACCGGCGACGGGGTCGACGACCTGCTCGCGGCCCTTGCCGACCTGATGCCGGAAGGTCCCTGGCTGTACCCCGAGGACCAGCTGTCCGACCTCTCGAACCGGGCGATGGCGGCCGAGATCACCCGCGAGAAGCTGTTCGAGCGGCTGCACGAGGAGCTGCCCTACAGCCTGACCGTCGAGACCGAGGGCTGGGCCGAGTCGCCGGACGGCAGGGAGATCCGGATCGATCAGACGATCTACGTCCAGCGCGCCACGCAGAAGGGTATCGTCCTCGGCAAGCAGGGCCGGCAGATCAAGGAGATCGGGCAGGCGGCGCGGGAAGAGCTGCAGGGCATGCTCGACGCCCGGGTCCACCTGTTCCTGTTCGTCAAGGTGCGCGAGCGCTGGCTGGACGATCCCGAGCGCTTTCAGGAGCTCGGCCTCGATCACCCCGGCTGAACCGAGGTCGTGGCGCGGGCCCCTCACCCCGTCCCTCTTCCCGGTGGGGAGAGGCCGCACGTCGTTGCCGGGCGCCCGCACCGGGGGTGTCATCGTGGTTGGCGCCCGGTGGCGCGGCGGGTGAAGGCGAGACCGCAGCATTGAAGCTCCAGCTCGTAGGTGGTGCGGAGGGCGGGAAATCGGGGCTGGGCGATGAACATCTCCCTCTCCCTCGAGGGGAGAGGGACGGGGTGAGGTTCGAGACATGCTCTGGCAGGAGGAGGGGATCGTTCTCGGCGTCCGCCGGTTCGGCGAGTCCGGGGTCGTCCTGCAGCTCCTGACCCGGACGCGCGGCCGCCATGCCGGGCTCGTGCGCGGCGGCGCCGGGCGGCGGGCCCGGGCGGTGATCGACGTCGGCAACCGGGTCCAGGCGACCTGGCGGGCGAGGCTCGACGACCAGCTCGGCCAGTTCACGGTCGAGCCGAGCATGCTGCTCGCCGGACGGCTGCTCGACCAGCCGCGCCGGCTCGCCGCGCTGTACGCCGCCTGCGTCCTGGTCCAGGACAGCCTCGCCGAGCGCGATCCGCACCCGCTGCTGTACGATGCGCTGGTCGAGCTCGGCGAGGTCCTGACCCTCGACCGGAGCGGCCGCTGGCCCGAGATCTACGTCCGGTTCGAGCTCCTTCTCCTCACCGAGCTCGGCTTCGGCCTCGACCTCGAGCGCTGCGCGCTGACCGGCGCCACCGCGGATCTGGCGTACGTCTCGCCCCGCTCCGGCCGGGCGGTGGCCCGCGCTGCGGCCGGGGAATGGGCGCCGCGGCTCCTGCCGCTGCCTGCCTTCCTGACCGGCGAGGGACCGGCGGACGCCGCGGCCCTCGAGGACGGCCTCAGGCTCACCGGCGCCTTCTTGCGGCGCCACCTGTTCGATGCTACCGAGCGGACCATGCCGGCCGCGCGCGAACGTCTCGTGAGGCAATTGAGCCGCCGGTTGCAGATGGACACCCTCGATGGCGACCCTGCCTGACCTCGAGAACATCGAACCGGTCCGGTTCACCGACGCGCTGAGCGAGCGCTACCTCGCCTACGCGCTCTCCACCATCACCGCCCGCTCGCTGCCCGACGTGCGCGACGGCCTGAAGCCGGTGCAGCGGCGCCTGCTCTACGCCATGCGCCAGCTGCGCCTGGACCCCGAGGGCGGCTTCAAGAAGTGCGCCCGGGTGGTCGGCGACGTGATCGGCAAGTACCACCCGCACGGCGACGTGGCGGTGTACGACGCGCTGGTGCGGCTCGCCCAGGAGTTCGCCCAGCGCTACCCGCTGGTGGATGGCCAGGGCAACTTCGGCAACGTCGACGGCGACAACGCGGCGGCCATGCGCTACACCGAAGCGCGCCTCACCGCGGTCGCCAGCGCGCTCCTGGATGCGATCGACCAGGACACCGTCGACTTCCGCCCGACCTACGACGGCGGCGACGACGAGCCGGTGGTCCTCCCGGCCGCCTTCCCCAACCTCCTCGCCAACGGCGCCAGCGGCATCGCGGTCGGGATGGCGACCAGCATCCCGCCGCACAACGCAGGCGAGCTGTGCGCGGCGCTGATCCGCCTGCTCGACAGGCCGGACGTCACGGTCGACGAGCTGTTCCTGGACTTCAACGGGCCCGACCTCCCGACCGGCGGCGTGCTGATCGAGCCCCGGGCAACCCTGATCGAGGCCTATCGCAACGGACGCGGCAGCCTGCGCCTGCGCGCGCGCTGGCAGCGCGAGGATCTGGGCCACGGCCAGTACCAGATCGTGGTCAGCGAGATGCCGTATCAGGTGCCCAAGGCCCGGCTGATCGA
>DASUSF010000332.1:0-5884 GCA_036375275.1 Geminicoccaceae bacterium
GCCGGTCCGGGGCTGGCGGCAGGCGAGACGCAGAGACGTGACGGGGAAACCGGGTGCATTGGGTCAGATCGTGGTATGCGCGTGCCCTCGCGTTCTTGATGGCGTCGGCGAGCGGGGTTCCGGGTGCGGGTGCGCAGCCGCAGGATGCTGACGCGGCGGCGTGGGAGGATGCGCGGCGCGCCGACACCTACGAGTCGTACCAGAGCTATCTCGAGATGTTCCCGGTCGGCCGCTTCGCCAGCGAAGCCTTTCAGCGCATGATCGAGGAATCGATCGATGCCGATCTCGGTGGCCCGCCCGGCCTCGATGCCAGAAGCATGTACTAGAGCAATTTCCGATGAGACAGAACCGCATCGCGCCGCGACGCCCTTCCGCCCATCGGAAGAAAGATGCCCTCCTCTGATGGATGGCAGCGCCTTGGTGGGGCCCAGGCATTCGATGGCAGGAATCTGTTAGCAGAGCTTTGCGGTTAGGCGCGTTCCCTCACCCAAGCGTCAAGCCGGAGCGGCCGCCCGGCGCTCCGGGCCCATCCGGAGGATCGGCGCCCGGCTGTTGTTTTCGGGCCTGTGGGTGCGGACGGGCCGGTCCCGAGGATCATGTCGCTTCGCATGCAGGAGGTCGTGAGCATGGCGATCGACGGCGCCTGGGGCGGCCGGGCCGGCGACGAACGGGGGAACGAGGGTCCCCCCGACGACCCGGCGTTCGTGCGCGCTCTCGAGAGCCTGGCGGGGCGGGAGGCGGTCTACCTCCGGATCATGCGGCTCACCGCGAGCGATCCGGGCTTCGTCCCCCAGAAGCGGTTCGTTCGCCAGTGTCTCGCCGAGCTTCGGGCGCTGGTCGGCGCCGGCGACGACGCCCGGCTCGACCGGTTCTTCGCCTGGGCGGGTGCGCGCCGCCCGCGGGCGCGCCTGCTTCCGGTGCTTGGCGCGGAGCATCATCACGCCAGGCACGAGCGGGAGGCGGCACACCGCCTCGCGAGCCTCGCGCTGAGCGTCAATCAGGACGACCTGCACGCGCAGGCGCTCGAGCGGGCGACGCGGCGGGCCCCCGTGGCCGAGCCCGACCCGCGCGGGCGCTTCTGCAGCAACCCGTTCGACAAGCTCGAGACCCATGCGCACGGCGCGGTCTACTTCTGCTGCCCGGCCTGGCTACCGACGCCGATCGGCAACCTCGAGCGGCAGAACGCCGCGGAGATCTGGAACTCGCCCGCCGCCCAGGACATCCGGAGCTCGATCCTCGACGGGAGCTACCGCTACTGCAGCCGGATGCACTGCCCGAAGCTCACCGCGATGAGCCTGCCGCGGAACCAGGAAGTGCGGGATCCCGAGCATCGGGCGATCATGCGTGGCCGCCTGACCACGCTCCCCCGGGGACCGCGGCGGCTGGTCCTGAACCACGACCGCTCGTGCAACCTGTCCTGTCCGTCCTGCCGGACGCGGCTGATCACGGCGCGCAAGGACGAGCAGGCGCGGATGAACGGGTTCGTCGAGCGCGTCCTGTTCCCGTTGCTGGGGGAGGCCCGGCGGGTGCACATCACGGCGAGCGGCGACCCGTTCGGCAGCGCGCACTTCCGCCATGTGATCGGGGAGCTCTCGCGCAGCCGCGGACGGTTCCCGAAGCTCCGGCTCGACCTGCAGACCAACGGCCTGCTGCTCGAGAGCTCCTGGCAGGAGCTCGGGCTCGACGGCATCACCGAGCGGATCTACGTCTCGATCGATGCCGCGCGCGCTCCGACCTACGCGGCGATCCGGCGGGGCGGCGACTTCGGGCGCCTGCTGAGGAACCTCGAGTTCCTGGCGATGCTCCGCCGCACGGGCCGGGCGCCGTACGTCCGTCTCGATTTCGTCGTCCAGGCGCTGAACTTCCGGGAGATGCCCGAAGCGGCCGATCTGACCCGCCGGCTGGGCTTCGACGGCATCAAGTTCCAGATGATCCGGAGCTGGAACACCTACCCGCCAGCCGAGTTCGCGCGGCACAACATCGGCGCGCCGGAACACCCGGAGTTCCGGGCGTTCCAGGACGTGCTCGACGATCCGCGGCTGCACCAGCCCGGGGTCGAGTTCTGGGGCTTCCATACCGTGCCGGCGGAGCGGCTGCTGGCGACGGCATGACCCGCACTCCCGATCGTCCGCGCCCGCGCGCGGGGGGCGGCTGCACCGATCGGCTCGCGGCCGTGCGCCCGATCCGGGCTCCTGGCCTCGACCGGCGGTCCGAAGGGATGCGGGGAAGCGGCGACCGCGAGCGGGCGGTCGCCCGGCCTCCCCGACGTCACGCCCGTCCGACCAGGAGCACGATCAGCACGATGATCAGGACCAGGCCCAGCCCGCCGACCGGATAGTAGCCCCAGCCCCGGCTGTACGGCCAGGTCGGCAGCGCGCCGAGCAGCAGCAGGATCAACAGGACGATGATGATCGTCTCGACCATGGCGTCAACCTCCTCCGGGTTCGAAGCCGGCCGCGCAAACGGCTGTGATGGCAACGAAGACGCCGGCCTTCTTGTTCCCGAGGATGCTGAAGAAGCAGGCGCCAGGAGCGCGCCGCCGCGACGGTTCAGGGGCAGAGGGCGGGCGAGCCGATCCGGGTGAGCTGGAGCGTCGTCCCCTGCATGCAGGTGGACATCTCGACCGCCTCGCCGCAGGCGCAGACCAGGTCGCCCGACGAGCGGCCCTGCAGATCGCCGACGAGGGTGTAGATATCACCGCCGACGGTGTTGAGCGCCTGGCACTCGACGCCCTCGTCGGTGAGGGTGCCGACGACGCAGGTCTCTCCCGGTCCGGGGGCAGCGGTCGCGGCGCTCCCGGATGGGGCCCTTTCGGCCTCGGCCGCCGGCGTCTCCGCCGCCGGCTGCGCCGGCTCGCCGCCCGGCGCGCATGCTGCGACAAGCAGAAGGAGGCAGAGAATCGAACGAGGCTGCATCGGCTGTCTCCGGATCATCGGCCCGCCGCAACGCCGGCGACGCCGCCGCATGCCCTGGTCCAGGTACAACGCCGGCCGCTGGCCCCAAGGTTCCGGCGCCCGATGATCCGCCGCGGCGGACGAGGCTCGCCGGGCGCTTGCGGACCGAGCCGGGCCGGGCTAGCCCTGGCCGCCCTGGCACAGATCCGAGGAGGCGGCGGGTTGCTCGAGAAGTTGCTGCACCGGCTGAAGGCGATGGACACCGGGATCAAGATCGCGCTCGGCCTGTTTCTGGGCTCGGCCGTCGTGCTGGGGCTGACGGGCGGCGACGAGGAGCCGCCGCCGGCACGGCCCGCGGAAGCCCCGGCCGAACCCCTGAAGGCGCGAAAGGCGCCCAAGAAGCGAGCCGCGGCGCCTCCGGCGGAGAAGGAGCGGAGCCCCGAGCAGGCGGCACTCGACCGGCTGCCCGGCAGCGTCCGGATCGAGGACACCGGGCTGCACTGGCTCGCGATCACCACGATGGACTACCCGCTCGGCGGGCCGATGGACGTCGAGGCCGTGGGCGACGAGCTGTTCGTCCTCACGCGGCATGGCGAGCTGACGCGCTACGACCCCGGAGCCGAAACCTTCGAGGTGGTGGGCACGGTCGAGCTGAACCGGGCGGCGCTCGAAGCCAGCGACATCTACCGCAGCAAGGGCTTCAAGCGCTCGTACTTCCGCGCCTTCGGCCTGCTGGTCGAGCCGGCCGGTGACGGCTTCCGGGCCTACGTGGCGCACCACCTGTTCGCCGACGGCTGCTTCTGGTTCCGCATCTCGACCCTCGGCTTCAGGGTCGGCGAGGGCGGCGCGGAGGTCGTCCAGGACTGGCAGCCGCTGTACACGGCCGAGCCCTGCGTCCCACCGCTCGTGGAGGCGGGCAACCGGTTTGGCGGGCACCAGGCGGGCGGGCGCATGATCCCTCACGGCCCGGACCATTTCCTGGTCACGATCGGCGACCACGAGCTCGACGGGCGCAAGGTCCGGCCGGCGCCGCTCGATCCGGCGAGCCCCTATGGCAAGATCATGCTGGTGGACAAGCGGACCGGCGCCGCCCGCGTCTTCGCCTCCGGCGTCCGCAACCCGCAGGGGCTGGTGCGTCTCTCGGACGGCCGGATCTTCTCCACCGAGCACGGCCCGAGGGGCGGCGACGAGCTGAACCTGATCGAGGAAGGCGCTTCGTACGGCTGGCCCGAGGTCACCTACGGCATCCTCTACGGCCTCAAGCCCTGGCCGCTCGCCGAAGAGCAGGGGCGCCACGACGGCCATACGCGGCCGGTCCACGTGTGGCTGCCATCGGTCGCGGTCTCGAACCTGGTCGAGCCGGTGCCGGGTCAGTTCGAGCACTGGCAGGGCGACCTGATCGTCGGCTCGCTCAAGCGCCAGTCGCTGTACCGGCTGCGCTTCGAGGACGGCCACGTGATCTACGACGAGCCGATCCCGATCGGCCACCGGATCCGGGACATCGAGGTCCTGCCGTCGGGTGCGTTCGTCATCGTGACCGACGACCGGAAGCTGCTTCTCCTGACCGATGCAGGCCGGGTCTACGAGCCCAACCTCAGCAAGCGGGAGGTGGCGGCGGCGCTGCCCTTCGTGGTCCGGCCGAGCACGGACGACCTGGTCGCGGCCGACGTCGCGCCGCTTTCCGGCGAAGAGCTGTTCGAGGAGCGGTGCGCCTCCTGCCACACGCTCGATGGCGAGATCGAGGTGTCGGTGCCCCTGAACGGCCTGTTCCAGCGCCAGATCGGCAGCTACCCCGGCTATGCCTATTCGGACGTCCTCGCCAAGGACCAGCGCCAGTGGGACAAGCACCAGCTCCGGGTGTTCCTGCTGAAGCCGGACGAGAAGTTCGATGGCACCGCCATGCCCGATCCGAACCTGACCCGCGAGGAGGCCGTCACGCTTGCCAACTACCTCGCCGCGCTCGAGCCGGAGAAGTGACCGTCGAGCCGCCGGCGCAGACCCGCCGGCCCCGCTCAGGCTTTGTTGGATGGAATTAGAAGGCTTCAAAATCATAAGACTTGTCAGTTACTTAGCGTGTCCTATACGGTTCGGGTCAGATCGGCCGGTCCGGGCCGACGGCATCACGGACATGGAGAGCACCAGGATGATTCGGGGTAAGGCGGCAGCGTTCGGGCTTGCCGGAACCATGATGGTCGCCGGCGTGGCGATGGCGGCGGACGACGAGGCCGTGGTCAACGTCTACAGCTCGCGCCATTACGACACCGACACCGCCCTCTACGACACCTTCACCGAGGAGACCGGGATCGAGGTCAACCTGATCGAGGGCGACGCCGACGAGTTGATCGAGCGGATCAAGCTGGAGGGGGAGAACAGCCCCGCGGACGTGCTGATCACGGTCGACGCGGGGCGCCTCTTCCGGGCCGAGGAGGCCGGCATCCTGCAGCCGGTCGAGTCCGAGGTCCTGAACGAGCGAATCCCGGAGAACCTCCGCCACCCCGACGGGCTGTGGTACGGCCTCACCAAGCGCGTGCGGGCGATCGTCCGGAGCACGGAGCGCACCGGCGAGGACGAGATCAGGCGCTACGAGGATCTGGCGGAGCCGGCCTTCGAGGACCGGGTCTGCATCCGCTCCTCGAGCAACATCTACAACCAGTCGCTGGTCGCCTCGATGATCGAGAGCCAGGGGCCCGAGGCGGCCGAGGCCTGGCTCGAAGGTCTGGTCGCCAACATGGCGCGCCCGCCCCAGGGCGGGGACCGCGACCAGATCCGCGCGGGCGCGGCCGGCGAGTGCGACGTCGCGGTGGTCAATCACTACTATCTCGTGCGGATGCTGGAAGGTGACGACGAGGCGGACCGGGAGGCGGCCCGGGCCGTGGAGATCGTGGTCCCGAACCAGGGCGGCCGGGGCGCCCACGCCAACATCAGCGGCGCCGGCGTGGTCGTGGGCGCGCCGCACCCCGAGAACGCGGTCCGCTTCCTCGAATACCTCA
>DASUSF010000333.1:0-9960 GCA_036375275.1 Geminicoccaceae bacterium
GAGCCGGGCCGATCAGCCGTCCGGGCCCGCCGTGTCCCGGACGAGCGTCAGGCCGCGGTCGCGGAGCAGCACCGAGACGGCGGTGCCCGAAGGGAACGGGCGGTCGACCTCGTGCAGGATCACGAACAGCTCTCCGAGTTCGGTGCTCACCCGGTACTCGATGTGGCTGCCGAGGTAGGTCGCCTTCAGCACCTCGCCGGCAAGTGCATCGTTCCGCCGTTCCGCGACGAGGCCGATGGTCTCGGGGCGGAGCGCCAGATGCGCCGGGCCCGGCGCCAGCCCCCGGTGCGGCAGGTCGCGCGTCAACGGTCCGATCCGGACCCTCGCCCGCTCGCCGTTCACGGCGGTGATCTCGGCTTCGACGAGGTTGGCGTCGCCGATGAAGTCGGCGACGAAGCGGTCGACCGGCGCGTCGTAGAGCTCGTTTGGGGCTCCCGCCTGCGCGATCCCGGCGTCGCGCATCACGATGATGTGGTCCGAGACCGCGAGCGCCTCGCCCTGGTCGTGAGTGACGTAGACCGAGGTCAGGCCGAGCTTCTGCTGCAGGTCGCGGATCTCCTCGCGCACCCGGCGGCGGAGCTTGGCGTCGAGGTTGCTGAGCGGCTCGTCGAACAGCAGGACCTCGGGCTCGAGGACCAGGGCGCGGGCGACTGCGACCCGCTGCTGCTGACCGCCGGAAAGCTCGCTCGGCAGGCGCCGGCCGTACCCGGCGAGGCCCACGAGCGCCAGTCCTTCTTCCGCCCGGGCGTGCGCCTCCGCCTTCCGCTGGCCGCCGACGACGAGCCCGTAGGCGACGTTGTCGAGCACCGTCATGTGCGGGAAGAGGGCGTAGGACTGGAACACCATGCTGACGTCGCGCTCGGTCGCGGCGAGCGTGGTCACGTCCTCGTCGCCGATCAGGATCCGGCCGGAGGTCGCGAGCTCGAGCCCTGCGATCAGGCGGAGCGTCGTGGTCTTGCCGCACCCGCTCGGCCCGAGCAGCGTCACCAGCGAGCCCGCCTCGACTCGGAATGAGACGTCCCGGACCGCGACCACCGGCCCGAAAGCCTTGCTCACGTGGTCGAACACGACCGGCGCCGCCTTGCCGCCGAGGCTCATGTCGCGGGCTCCCCGACCGGCTGCGCGGCGGCGACCGCGGTCGCGGGGCGGCGCCGGAGGCGGACCTCGCCGACCACCAGGTGCACCAGGACGATCGCCGCCAGCATGACCAGGATGAGCACGGAGGAGTACGCGATGGCGAGGCCGTAGTCGCCGTTCTCGACCCGCCCGATGATGTACGAGGTGGCCATGTCGTAGTGCGCGCTGACCAGGAAGATCACCGCGCTGATCGAGGTGATCGCGCGCACGAAGCTGTAGACCAGCGCGGCGACGATCGCCGGACGGAGCAGGGGCAGGATGACCCGGCGGACGGTGGTGAAGCTCGAGGCCCCGAGCGTGAGCGAGGCCTCGTCCAGGCTGCGGTCGAGCTGGGACATCGCCGCGACGCCGGCGCGGACGCCGACCGGCATGTTCCGGAACATGAAGCAGACGACGAGGATCACGCCGGTGCCGGTGATCTCGATCGGCGGCACGTTGAAGGCGAGGATGTAGCTGACCCCGATCACGGTCCCGGGGATCGCGAACGACAGCATGGTGCCGAACTCGAACGCGTCCTTGCCGGCGAACCGCCGCCGGACCAGGAGGTAGGCGGTGAGCAGGCCGAGCGCGGCGGTGAGCGGCGCCGAGACGGCGGCGATGGTGAGCGTCGTGAAGAACGAGTTCCAGGCGGCGCCGGTCCAGATCAGGCCGTGCTCGCTGGGAATGATCGCGAAGGCCTCGATGTAGTGCTCGAGCGTGAAGCTGTGGTCGTAGCCCCAGGTGCGCACGAACCCGCCGAACATGATCATCAGGTAGATGACGGCCGTCAGCGCGGCCCACGGGAGCGCCGTGGCGAAGGCGGCCGCCTTGACCGGCGCCGGCAGTCGGACGGGGTTCCCGGAATCGCCCTTGCCGGTGATCGTGGCGTAGGACTTCTGACCGAGCCAGCGGCGCTGGGCGTAGAAGGCGGAGAGCGTGAACGAGAGCAGGACGAGGGCGAGCACGGCGGCACGGCCCTGGTCGTACTGGGCGCCGACGATCGCGAAGAAGATCTCGGTCGAGAGCACGCCGTAGCTGCCGCCGAGCACCAGCGGGTTGCCGAAGTCCGCGAGACTCTCGATGAAGCCGAGCAGGAAGGCGTTGGCGAGGCCCGGGCGCATCAGCGGCAGGGTGACCGTGGTGAAGGTCTGCCAGCTCTTGGCGCGGAGCGTCTGCGACGCCTCCTCCATGGACGGGCTGACCCCTTCGACCACGCCGATCAGGACCAGGAAGGCGATCGGCGTGAACGCCAGCATCTGCGCGAACCAGATCCCGGGCAGGCCGTAGATCCAGCGCCCCGGCGAAACGTCGAACAGGTGCGAGATGAACTGCGTCACCGCGCCCGAGCGGCCGAACAGGAGGATCACGGCGAGGCCGATCACGAACGGCGGGGTGATGATCGGGAGCACCGTGAGCAGCCGGAGGAAGCGCTTGGCGCGGAAGCCGGTCCGGGTCGCGATCAGCGCGAAGGCGAGGCCGAGGAGCGTGGTGCTGGCGCCGACCAGGGTCGCGAGCAGGAGCGAGTTCCAGGCGACGCCGCAGCTCACGCTGACCGACAGGCAGCGCAGCCCCCAGATCCGGTCGTCGAGCAGCTTGTCGACGAAGAGCGCCGGCGCGAACGCGCCGGCGTTGTCGCGGACCGCGCTCAGGAGGATCTGCACCACCGGGAAGAAGACGAAGGTCGCGACCAGCGCGACCACCGCGCCGATCGCCCCGACCACGAACACGTCGCCGTTGACCAGCCCCCGCGCCGCCATCCCCCGGGTCATCAGGAACAGGAAGGCGGCCGCGACCACGAGCGCGCCGTAGCCCATGCCGAACTGGCGGTCATCGAGCGGGCCGAACGCCTGCTCCAGGAACCCGTACTGCCAGCCGCGGATGCCGATCGCGAAGCCCTGGGCCGCGAGCAGGGCGAGCCCGAGCATTCCGATCGCGATCAGGAGGCGGCCGAACGTGGGATCGCTCCGCCGCCGTCCGATGAGGAGACGAGGCGCGAGCAGCGGCAGGGCGAGCGGCAGCAGCCACCACTTGCCGTGGAGCAGGGCCTGGACGGGCGCGGGCGCCGCATCGTCATCGAGCGGCCAGTCCTCGATCAGCCACTCGAGCGACCAGAAGCCGTCGACGCCGTACCAGGGCAGGAGGGCGTAGCCGACCCAGCCGGCGACTGTCCAGAGGGCGACGTTCCGGTCGAGCTGCACCCGGCCCCTCTAGCGCAGGATCCGGTCGGACGGGACCGCCCCATGGCGATCCCGGCCGGATGAAGCTGCTCCGATGCAGCGAAACAGGGAAATCATCCTTCGACGAGCGCAGGGGCGTCGTGATCCGACGTGGTCCCGTCGCATCGAAGACCGCACGGGCGTCCGCTCAGCGCGGCAGCGAGCCGACCTCCTCGTCCCACTTCTTGAGCAGGCGGGTGCGCTCGTCGGAGCTGCCGTACTTTGCGAAGTCGTAGTCGATGAGCTCGATCTGCTCGAGGTCGGGCGCCTCCGGCGGGGCCTCCGCCGCGGCGTTGGACGGCACCTGGTAGGCCTGCGCCTGCTCCGCCAGCTCCTGCGCCTCGGCGGTCAGCGCCCAGTCGTACCAGGCCCTGGCCGCCTCGGGGTTGCGGGCGCCCTTGATGATGCTCATCGAGCCGATCTCGTAGCCGGTCCCCTCGCATGGCGAGACGATCTCGACCGGAAAGCCCTCGACCACCTGGGTCACCATGTCGTGCATGAAGGTGATGCCGATCGTGGTCTCGCCGCGCGCCGCCGCCTTGATCGGCGCCGAGCCCGACTTGGTGTACTGGTTGACGTTCTTGTGCATCTCCTTCATCAGCTCGAAGGCCTCGTCCTCGCCGAACAGCTGCACGAGCGTGGCGAGCGTGGTGTAGGCGGTGCCCGACGAGTTCGGGTTCGCCATCTGGATCTCGCCCCGGTAGGCCTCGTCGGTGAGGTCCGCCCAGCACTCCGGCGCCGGCAGGCCCTTCTCCTCCAGGACCTCCCTGTTGTAGCCGATGCCGAGCGCGCCGGCGTAGATGCCGACCGTCTTGTGGCCAGACTGCTCCGCCTGCTGCCGCGCCCAGTCGTGCAGCTCGTCGAGCATCGGCGACTGGTACTCCTCGGTCAGGCCCTCCTCGGCCGCCTGCAGGTGCGGATCGCCCGTGCCGCCCCACCACACGTCGCCGCGCGGGTTCTGCGCCTCCGCCTTGATCTGGGCGAAGGTCTCGCCAGAGCTCTTCCGGGTCATCGCGACCTCGATCCCGGTCTTCTTCTGGAACTCCTCGACCATGACCTGGCACCACTCGATCTGCGGACTGCAGTAGAGGGTGAGCTCGTCGTCGGCCGCCGCGGCCGTGCCGAGCGGCAGGGCCACGAGCGCGGCCGCCGAGACCGCGCGTGCCGGAAGACTGAAACGCATCATGGTGCCTCCTCTGGCTTCTTGTTTGTCTGCTCCGAGACTAAGCACATCGAGGCGGTCTGTCGAACCGGCTTCATCGCGATCTCTCGCGCAGCCGGAGGCGCCGTCGAACATTAAATCTGCCGGCCGGGGCCGCGCCGCCCGGAACCTCACCTGGAACCTCTCGTTGCACCATCGGGTGGCGTGACGCCTGAAGTGCGGGGTGAGGCTCATGGCGGACGACAGGGATCAGGTGGCCAAGACGTCGAGGCGGTCGAGGCGGTCGTTCTCGAGGCGGCGCCTGCTCGAAGGCGGCGCCGGTCTCGGCGGGGCTGCGGCAGCGGTTGCCGGGGTCGCCGGCGCGGCTCGGGCCGCGGACGACCCGGTGCCGCCGGAGGACGACCCGATGCGGGTCCGATACCGCGAGACCGAGCACATCCGGGCGTTCTACCGACGGAGCCGCATGTGAGCCGGACTGCGGGCGGGAGGACAGTCGATGCTGCGTAAGCGCCGGGCCGGCAGCGGG
Organism: Geminicoccaceae bacterium; assembly: GCA_036375275.1. Classification (GTDB taxonomy): domain Bacteria; phylum Pseudomonadota; class Alphaproteobacteria; order Geminicoccales; family Geminicoccaceae; genus DASUSF01. The sequence goes on from DASUSF010000333.1 coordinate 5,021, forward strand.
CTCTCCAGCCATCCGGGGCGACAGGTCGCGCTGCAGGCTTCGGGCGGCTCGGATCGCCGGACCTTCCTGCGGGACGCCGGCCTCGTGACCGGCGCCGCCGCGCTCCCGGTGGTCGGGCCGACCATGACCCGGCGCGCCGAGGCGCGGGAGTCGTGGCAGACCGGTGAGATCGTCCGCAGGAAGACGGTCTGCCCCTTCTGCGCGGTCGGCTGCTCGATCTGGGCGGAGGTCCAGAACGGCGTCTGGATCGGCCAGGAGCCGGCGTTCGAGAGCCCCGTCAACATGGGCACCCACTGCGCCAAGGGGGCCGCGACCCGGGAGCTCGCGATCGGCCACCGGCGGCTCAAGTACCCGATGAAGCTGGTCGGCGGCCAGTGGCAGAAGATCGGCTGGGAGCAGGCGATCGACGAGATCGGCGACCGGATGCTCGAGATCCGCGAGCAGGCCGGCCCGGACTCCGTCTACTGGCTCGGCTCGGCCAAGTTCAGCAACGAGCAGGCGTACCTGTTCCGCAAGTTCGCGGCCTTCTGGGGCACCAACAACACCGACCACCAGGCGCGCATCTGCCATTCGACCACGGTCTCCGGCGTCGCCAACACCTTCGGCTACGGCGCCATGACCAACAGCTTCAACGACATCCACAACGCGAAGTCGATCTTCCTGATCGGCGGCAATCCGGCGGAGGCGCACCCGGTCTCCATGCTGCATCTGCTGCACGCCAAGGAGAACGGCTGCAAGCTGATGGTGATCGACCCGCGGTTCACCCGGACGGCCGCTCATGCCGACGAGTACGTCCGGCTGCGCACCGGCACCGACGTCGCCTTCATGTGGGGCGTGCTCTGGCACATCCTCGAGAACGGCTGGGAGGATCAGGACTTCATCGACCAGCGGGTGTTCGGCTTCGACGAGGTCCGCAAGGTCGTCGCCAGATACGATCCGGCGGAGGTGGAGAAGATCACCGGCGTCGCCGCCGAGCAGGTCGAGCGCGTCGCCCGGACCTTCGCCGAGAACCGCCCCGGCACCCTGATCTGGTGCATGGGCCTCACCCAGTCGACCATCGGCAACAGCAACACGCGCGCCGCCTCGATCCTGCAGCTGGCGCTCGGCAACATGGGCCAGCACGGTGGCGGAACCAACATCTTCCGCGGCCACGACAACGTGCAGGGGGCCACCGACCTCGGCGTGCTCTGCCATACGCTGCCCGGCTACTACGGCCTCGAGCAGGCGGCCTGGACGCACTGGGCCCGGGTCTGGGACGTCGACTACGAGTGGCTCAAGGGCCGCTTCGCGTCGCAGGAGCTGATGGAGACCAAGGGCATCCCGGTCTCGCGCTGGTTCGACGGCGTGCTCGAGGAGGACGAAGCCCTGGAGCAGCCGCACCCGGTGCGGGCGATGGTCTTCTGGGGTCACGCGCCGAACTCGCAGACCCGCCTGCCGGATCTCCAGGCAGCGCTCGAGAAGCTCGACCTCCTGGTCGTGGTCGACCCGGTGCCGACGCTCTCGGCCGTCCTCTCCAACCGGCAGGACGGCACCTATCTCCTGCCGGCCGGCTCGACCATGGAGATGACCGGGTCCGTCACCAACTCGCAGCGCGCGCTCCAATGGCGCGAGAAGGTGATCGAGCCGATGTTCGACGCCAGGTCGGACTACGAGATCACCCGGCTGTTCGCGGAGAAGTTCGGCTTCGCCGACCGCCTGTTCAAGCACATCGGCATCGAGGAGGGCGAGCCGGTGGCCGAGGACATCACGCGCGAGTTCAACCGCGGCATGTGGACCATCGGCTACACCGGCCAGAGCCCCGAGCGGATGAAGCTCCACATGGAGCACCAGGACAAGTTCGACACGACGACGCTCCGCGGCATGAGCGGGCCGGTCGAGGGCGAGTACTACGGCCTGCCATGGCCGTGCTGGGGCGACCCCGGGATGCGCCACCCGGGCACGCCGATCCTCTACGACCTGTCGACGAGCGTCGCCGAGGGTGGCCTGCCCTTCCGGGCGCGCTGGGGCGTCGAGCGCGACGGCGAGACCCTGCTCGCCGAGAACAGCTACACCGAGGGGTCCGAGATCAAGGACGGCTACCCCGAGTTCACCTACGGGATGCTGGAGGAGCTCGGCTGGGCCGACCAGCTGACCGAGGAGGAGATGGCGACCATCCGGCGGATCGCCGAGGAGGAGGCCCGCCTCGGCAAGGGCGGCGGCATGCAGGCCGGCGGCACGTCGGACGGCGAGGGCGACACCGGCGAGGCGGACGCCGGCTCGTCGGGCCAGGAGCGGGCGCCGGCAATCGTGGAGATCAACTGGAAGACCGACCTCTCGGGCGGCATCCAGCGGGTCGCGATCGCGCACGGCTGCGCCCCCTTCGGCAACGGCAAGGCGCGGGCGCTGGTCTGGAACTTCCCGGACGCCGTCCCCGTCCACCGCGAGCCGCTCTACACCCCGCGGCGCGACCTGATCCCGGCGTACCGGACCTACGACGACCGCCAGGACTACCGGCTGCCGGTGCTCTACTGGAGCATCCAGGAGCAGGACTTCAGCCGGGAGTTCCCGCTGGTTCTGACCTCCGGGCGGCTGGTCGAGTACGAGGGCGGCGGCGACGAGACCCGCTCGAACATCTGGCTGGCCGAGCTGCAGCAGACGATGTTCGCGGAGATCAACCCGGGCGACGCCGAGGCGGCCGGGATCGCCGACGGCAGCGACATGTGGGTGCTGAGCCCCGAGGGCGCGCGGATCAACGTCCGGGCGCTGGTTACCACCCGGGTCGGCCCGGGCACCGTGTTCCTGCCGTTCCACTTCGGCGGCTTCTGGCAGGGCGACACGCTGGCGGATCGCTACCCCCCGGGCGCCGCCCCCTACGTTCTCGGCGAGTCTGCCAACACGGCCTGGACCTACGGCTACGACGTCGTGACCTTCATGCAGGAATCGAAGGGCACGCTCTGCCGGATCGAACCGGCCTGAGGGGCGCCCGTGCGCATGCAGCCCGAAGGGCGGTCGCACGATCAGGAGACATCGCGCATGCAGCCCGATGGGCGGTAGCACGACCAGGAGACATCGATGGCGCGGATGAAGTTTCTTTGCGACGCCGAGCGCTGCATCGAGTGCAACGCCTGCACCACGGCGTGCAAGAACGAGCACGAGGTGCCATGGGGCATCCAGCGGCGGCGCGTGATCACGGTCCAGGACGGCGAGCCGGGCGAGAAGAGCATCTCGATCGCCTGCATGCACTGCACCGACGCGCCGTGCATCGCGGTCTTCCCGGTGGACTGCATCTACCAGACCGAGATCGGGGTCGTGCTGCACTCGAAGGACCTGTGCATCGGCTGCGGCTACTGCTTCTACGCCTGCCCCTTCGGCGCGCCGCAGTATCCCCGCGCCAGCAACTTCGGCTCGCGCGGCAAGATGGACAAGTGCACCTTCTGCGCCGGCGGGCCGGAGCGGGACGGCTCGGAGGCCGAGTATCGGAAGTACGGGCGCAACCGGGTCGCCGAGGGCAAGCTGCCGCTGTGCGCCGAGGTCTGCTCGACCCGGGCGCTGCTCGCCGGCGAGGGCGACGTGATCAGCGAGATCTACGAGGAGCGCGTGGTGCGGCGCGGCTACAGCTCCGGCGCGTGGGGCTGGAAGACCGCCTACCAGGGCTCGCAAGCGGAGGTCTGATCCATGGCGCGACTGGCCGGCGCGATCACCGCCGCGGTCCTCGCCGTCCTGCTGGTGTGGACCGCGCTCGCGACCTTCTTCGGTGGCGACGACGTCGTCCTGCCGACCGGGCGGGTCTCCGACTACGGCCCGGTCGACAACGTGCCGGCGGGCCCGACCGCCGCCGCCGTGCTGGCCGAGCGGACGCAGCTGCAGCGCTGGCGCGCGGATTCCGGACCCGCGCCCGGCGAGCCCGCCGACACCACCGGCAAGCCCGCGGTGCTCGCGGGCGAGCACGATGCCGCCGCCGACCCGCGCGAGATCTTCCGCGACTGGGTGGCGCTCCCCGGCCTCGACCCGGAGCTGATCCGGAGCGAGGACTTCACGGAAGGCGTGGTCGCCTATCCCGACCCGCGTGGCCGGGTCCTGGTCCAGCCCGGCGGCCGCGACTGGCGACGCCTCCACAACGAGGAGGTGACCTACGGCGGCGGCTGGGTGATCTTCGGCTTCTCCCTCCTCCTCGCGCTGTTCCTCGCGATCCGCGGCCGGATCCCCGTGGCCGAGGGCTTCAGCGGGCGCAAGATCGAGCGCTTCAACGGCTTCGAGCGCGCCAACCATTGGGTCACCGCGACCAGCTTCCTGCTCATGGCGCTGACCGGGCTGGTCCTGCTCTACGGCCAGCACTTCATCAAGCCGCTGGTCGGCGCCGGCGCCTACGGCGACCTCGCGCTGGTCAGCGCCTGGATCCACATGGCGTTCGTGCCGCCGTTCGTGCTCGGCGTCCTGATCATGGCGGCGGTGTGGCTCTTCGGGAACCTGCCCTCCAGGCTCGACTGGATCTGGCTCAAGCAGGGCGGCGGGTTCATGCGCGACGAGGGCCCGCACCCGCCGGCCCGGCGCTTCAACGCCGGGCAGAAGCTCATCTTCTGGGCGGTCCTCGGCGGCGGCACGCTGCTGCTGCTGTCCGGCCTCGCGCTGATGTTCCCGTTCTTCTGGCTGGACATCGAGGGCATGCAGTGGGCGCAGGTGATCCACGCCGCCGTCGGGCTGATCATGGTCGCGGTGATCATCGGCCACATCTACATCGGGACGATCGGCATGGAGGGCGCGTTCGACGCGATGTGGTCGGGGCAGGTCGACCGCAACTGGGCGAAGGAGCACCACAGCGTCTGGCTGGCCGAGAAGGAGGGCCGCCTCGCCGACGCCCACGACGAGGTCCAGGCGGCGACCGGCGACGACTGAGGACCCCGCGATGAAGGCGTTTCTGGTGGGTGCGTTGATCGCGGTGGTTGCAGCCGGGGGCACGGCCT
>DASUSF010000334.1:0-2453 GCA_036375275.1 Geminicoccaceae bacterium
GGCTAGGTTCCTCCGTATAGGTTAATTCTCCCCTAAAGCTCAACCTCGGGAGGAGGGCGGATTCGGCGACGTCGACGCCGGAGCGGGCCGCCTGCAGATTGTATTGCGCCGCGGTGATGGTCGGGTTGAACGACTGGGCGAGCTCCTGCGCCTCCTCCTCGCGGGGCGGCAGATCGGTCAGGCGAGGCGGGGCGGTGAGGCGGACCGGCTCCTGGTTGATCACCGCGCGGTAGGTCGCCTCGGCCGACCGGATCGCGCCCTCGGCCTGGGTCCGATCGGAGATCGCCCCCGCGAGCCGCGCCTCGGCCTGGGCGACGTCCGTGCGCGTCACCTCACCTACCTCGAAGCGGTCGCGGGTCGCCTGGAGCTGGCGCTGCAGCCGGCTCTCGTTCTGGATCGCAAGCTCGAGCACCGCCAGCGCGGTCAGAAGATCGGTGTAGGCGGTCACCGCGTCGAGCAGCACATCCTGCTCGGTCGCCTGGAGCCGGGCCCGGTCGACCCGGACCAGCGATTCGGCTTGGCTGGTGTTGGCGACCGTCTCACCGCCGTTGTAGATGTCCTGATCGATGACCAGCGAGCTCGACAGCGTGCCGAGGGTCCCCTCGGACGCCGGGCTGTCGATGTCGGCGCCGACCGCGGTGCTGTCGACGCGGACGGTCGGCCGCCAGTCGCTGAGCGCCTCCGGCACGAGCTCGTCGGTCGCCCGGAGCGCCGCCCGCTGGGCTTCGAGCTCGGGGTTGGTGAGATAGGTCGAGACCATCGCCTCCTCGAGGGTCTGTGCGTCTGCGGGCAGGGTCATCAAGCCGAGACAGCCAGTGGCGAGGCCGATCCGAAGAGCGTTTCTCATGGGTCCCTACCTGCGCTTTCTCGACCGAGACGACAAGATGTGCGGGGATGTTACACCACAAGTTCAAGGCCGCAAGCCGCCGTGCGGTTCAGTAGCGGGGCATCGCCGGGTCGATCCGCAACGCCCATGCCTCCACGCCGCCGCGCAGGCTCGATGTCAGCGGCCGGCCCTGGCCGCGCAGGAACCGGGCGGCGCGCAGCGACCGCAGCCCGGTGTGGCAGACCACCACGACCGGCCGGTCGGCCGGAACCTCGGCGACCCGCCCGGCCAGGTCCCCGAGCGGGATGAGCGCCGCCTCCGGAAAGCCGCCGATCAACACTTCCCACGGCTCCCGGACGTCGACCACGACCGGGGGCGGGTCGTCCCGCCGCCACCGGTCGAACGTCTCGACCTCGATCTCGAGGGGCGCGGCTGCGGCGTCCGAGCGGTGAGGATCTTCCTCATGGTCGCGCGCTCATGATCAGAAGCTGAACGCCGGCTCGCGCACCGCGCCCGGCAGCGGCGGGATGCGTGCGTCGAACAGGATCCGCCGGCCGATGGTTCCGCCGATCCGGCTGAACCGCGTGCCCTTGCCGATCCGCCCGTCGTCGAGCACCGCGACCAGGCGGCCGCCCTCGCCAAGCTGATCGAGCAACGCGTCCGGCACCTCGGCGACCGCGCCGGCGAGGATGATCGCGTCGAACGGCGCCTGGTCGGGTGCGCCGGCCAGCGGGTCCTCGCCAATCCGGACCACGACGTTGTCGGCGCCGAGGTCGTCCAGGAGGCTCTCGATCTGCCGCGCCGCGACCTCGTCCGGCACCACGGTCATGGTGGTCGCCGACAGCCGCCCGACCACCGCCGCGGTGTAGCCCGTGCCGCAGCCGAGCACGAGGGCCACATCGCCCGCGCCCACTTCGGCCGCCTGGACCAGACGGGCGAGCGCGAGCGGCTCGATCAGGTGCTGGCCGCTCGGCAGGATCAGGTCCTCGTCGAGATAGGCGACGCCGCGCAGCATCTTCGGCACGAAGCGCTCGCGCGGCACCTCCAGCATGGCGTCGAGCAGGCGCTGATCCTCGATCCGATTGGTCCGCAACTGGTTCTCGACCATGTTGCGGCGGACGCTGCTGTAGTCCATCGGGACGCTCGACCGGAAGTTCAGGCTTCAGGGGCCCGGACTATAGCCACCGATCCGGGCCCGGGCAATCGGGCGGGACCGCTCCGAGTTGACCGGAGGCGGCGGGCGTGGGTAGAACCGCGCTCAGCGGAGGCGCGGCGCCGGCGGTCGCGCCGGACGTACGACGGCCGGGTAGCAAAGTGGTAATGCAGGGGACTGCAAATCCCCCATCGGCGGTTCGATTCCGCCCCCGGCCTCCAGCCTCTGCCGCCCGCACACGCCGGGCCCGCGGCAGCGAATCCCGGCTTGTCCGGCGCCGCCGGGTTCGCTATACAGCCCGCCGTGCGTGGCCGTCCCGGCAGAGGCGGCGCAGGCATCTGCCGTTCCCCGGTAGCTCAGTTGGTAGAGCAAGCGGCTGTTAACCGCTGGGTCGCTGGTTCGAGTCCGGCCCGGGGAGCCAACCTCGCCGCGGACCCGCGGGCTCACGCGGCGAAGCGGCCGAACTCGAAATCC
>DASUSF010000335.1:0-2566 GCA_036375275.1 Geminicoccaceae bacterium
GGTGTGCAGGCCGTGGTAGCCGCTGAACAGCGCCGGTGCGAGGATCAGCAGCGCGACCCCGCCCGCGAGCGGCGCCCAGACGGCGTGGACGAAGTAGGCGATCGAACCGATCACCAGGACCTCGCCGAGGATGGTGAGCGCGAGCCACGCCGCCTCCCAGGACGGCAGGATCTTGCGCAGGCCCAGCAGCAGGGCCGAGTGCAGCGGATGGTAGATGTACAGGCCGCGGTGATAGGCGCGGTTCCGCTCCCAGTCGACCTCGGGATCGCCGGTGGGCCGGACCTGCTGCCGAAGATCGACCAGCGCCGGGCAGTCCTGCCGGAAGCAGCTCTCGAGCTGCTGCGCCTTGGCGATGTAGCCATACGTGTCGACGGGAAAGCGCGGCTGAAAGAGCGCCGGATAGATCACCAGCGCGCCCTGCAGCGCGGCGAAGACCAGAAAGCCAAGCAGGAAGACGAGCCGGCCCGCCGCTCCTTCCCGCGCCACCCGCCAAGCCTGCGTCTGGTAGGATGCTTGCAAGACCACCTTCGCTCAGATCACGGTCGGCCGGCGCGTCACCGGGTCCTGTGGATCCACATGCCAGCCGCGGTCTGTCGCGCGAGGCCTGCCCGCCGGCAGCGGGCTCCCGGCGGAGGTCGACTCCTAGAACCGCTGCGTAAACAAAGCTTGAATCCGATCATGCGGGATGGGTCCGGGCCCGACCAGACCCCGGTCCGCTCGGGCGGGGCGACCTCCCACCGGCGCGTGAAGACGACGGCGCCTCCGTAGCAGATTGGCCACAGTCGGTGGGCGGAAGCTCTGGACGCTCAGGCCTGGTCGAGCCGGGCCGGGCCGCGAAGCAGCAGCGCGACCAGCTCGGACTGGCGGCTGGTGCCGGTCTTGTCGTAGATCCGGCTCAGATGGGTGCGCACGGTCGTGACGCTGATCTCGAGCCGGTCGGCGGCGTCCTGGAGCGAGTGCCCCTGGGCGAGGCTCGTGGCGATCCGCGATTCCCCGGGCGTCAGCTTGTACAGCAGCCGCAGCCGGAGCTCGGGCGCGGCCTGCCCGAACAGGGGGATCGCGGTCACCGACGCTTCCCGTTCGCTGCGGGCGGCGCGGCCATGGGGGCGCCGCGCCCCCGGCTGCAGGAAGGCGACCTTGCCCGCCGGGTCGACCGCATCCCGAAGCCGCGGCTGGGCCAGTCCGGTGCGGTGACCGTCCAGCGCGGCCGGGACGTCCGGGCGGGACGACCCGCCCGACGCGGATCCCTCGGCCGGGCGATCGCCGTCGGTCGGAGCGATCGACCGCGTGTCAGGGGCGGGCCCGAGGAGGTCGCCCGCCTCCAGGCAATCCTCGAGGGCGCCCGAGACGCCGGCCCGATGGAGCACGGCGCGGATCAGCCACGCCCGTCGCAGATGACCGAGCAGCGGCGCATGATCCTCCAGATGGCGGGGATCGAACGTCGGCCGCCCGTTCCGGCGCAGCAGATCGAGGGAGACCACCACGCCGTCCTGGCGGTGGATCAGGCCGATCGCGCGGTGCCGGAAGCTCGAGGGAGCGGGCCGGCGCGGCGGCTCGCGGTCGCCCATCCCCCAGGCGCGCCCCGCGACGAGGAACGGGTCGCCATCCGGATCGAGCCGCGACAGGTCGAGGTCGTCGGGATCGGCTGCGACGCTGGTCTCTACCCCGACCACCTCGTCCTTATCGAGACCCGCGAGCTCGAGGATGCCGCCCCGCGGCTGCTCGAGATCCCGCCAGCAGATCAGGCAGGCATCGCAGTCGAAGACGTCAAGGAGCTGGAGGAGAGGCGTCGACCACTCGATCATGCCGAAGGCGGCGTCGTACAGCAGACCGATGCCATCGCCGGCGCCTCCGAGGGGAACCGGCGCGCCGCCACCCGATGCCAAGCCGCGGCTGTCTGCAAACTCCCGCTGCATCCGTCCCGTCATCAAATCCCGCGCTCAATCACTTCGAACTGGTGGATTACACAATGCGCGTTTTGCCTGCGGGTCGCAACCGCCGCGCGGACACTCGGGTGCGTCCGGCGCCTGCCGGCCAGCCCAAGGGAGCCTAAGGGAGGATGTGAGGGCGCCACCGCCGGAACGAACTGCGTCCCGCCGCTCAGGTGGGCGGCCAGCGGGTATGGATCGTCGCGCGCCGGGGTAGAAGGCGTGGACGCGAAGCTCCCGGGAGGCAGGTCGAGGGCATGCTGTCCTTGGGCGGCCTGCCCGAGGCGGTCTCCTCGACGTCGACGATCCTCCGCGAGACATCGGTGTCCGACCATTTCCTCTGCCAGGCCCGAGGATCGGCCGCGGCACCGCCGGGGAGCAGGGCGATCATCGCCAGGACGAGTGGCCTGGGCCGGGCGTTCATGGGTCACCTCGACGGACGCACCACCTCCAGAGAGGATCGGCGGCGCGGAGGAGCCGCAACCGACGACGGTTCGAAGCCCGATGAGGCGCGCGCCGGCCGCTCAAGTGGATCGCGGGGGTGCACCGGAAACCGACCGACCCCATCTGAGTTAGTCACCGGCAGAGCCCGACTCCCGGCTCCGGAGGAGAACCCGTCATGAACGTCTCGACCCTGC
>DASUSF010000336.1:0-8040 GCA_036375275.1 Geminicoccaceae bacterium
CTCGGGCGAGATGGTCGTCGCCTGCTCGGTGGCCTCGACCGCAGCCTCGCCCGTCTGCTGCGGGTAGGTCCCGAGCTCCTCCTTCGAGATCTCGGCGAAGTCGGGCCGCGCCTTGATCTCCTCGAAGGCGGCCGTGTACGCGTCCACCACCTCCTGCGGCGCGCTGCCCGGCAGGAAGACCGTCTTCTGGTTCGCGAAGCCGGCGACGAAGAACGCCTTCCAGGCATCCCAGGCGGTGCCGGAGGTTTCGCAGGCCTCGCTCGCCTCGCAGACCTCCTTGAAGGACGGCAGGTCCGGGAAGGTCGGATCGCGGACGATGTTGCCATCGTCGTCGAGGGCGCCCCAGGTGAAAATCGGCACGGCGAGGCCGTCCTCGACGAGCGGGGTCACGTTGGCGAGGTAGGCGGGCGTGGTCTGGTAGTCGATGTTGGCCTCGCCGCGCTCGAACATCAGCCGGCCGTCGCCGCGGCCCTCGATCCCGAACACCGGGTCGACCTGGAGCCCGAGCATCTTGAAGGCGAGAAGCGGCACCAGGTCGAGCGTGGTGGCGCCCTGCGAGCCGTAGAGGAAGTTCTCCTCCTTGAGCGCGTCCATGTCGCCGTCGAAACTCTCGGCGAGGTCGGGCGGCAGGTAGACGACACCGCCGGTTCCGGACGCCAGCACGGGCTGCCAGTCGTCGTACTCGTAGCGCACCCGCGGGTCGCCGAGCAGGTAGGGGAACTTGGTCGACCCGGAATCGCCGAAGATCAACGTGCCGTCGCCGTCGCCCTGGTTGCTCTGGAACCAGTTCGCGCCCTCGGTCGAGCCCGCGCCGGGGCGGTAGCGGACGACGACCGTGGGGCCGCCCGGCAGCGCCTCGGACAGGAGCGGAGCGTAGAAGTTCGCCCACTGCGCCGAGCCGCCGGACTCCGAGAAGGGGATGACGTACTCGATCGTCTGGCCTTCGAAGGAGGGCGCGTCCTGCGCGGCAGCCGTCGGCGCAGCGGCAAGGACCCCGGTCGTCGCGAGAAGCGCGGCGAGGCCGCGCGGCGGCTGGCTGAGCGCCATGGTCGATGCTCCCTTCCATCCTTATGAGTCCGCTTCGCGGACCCTCCCTGTGTCCATCTTGCGACAGGTCTGCAGCCCAAGACAACACGTTCGGCACTCGCGCGGGATGCAGGTTGCCCGTGGATCGACGACCTCGGGCCGAGACCTGCGTCAGCCGCGGCGCCGCGTCCGGGTGGCCGCGTCCTCCACCGCGCCGACGGCTCGGCGAGACAGGCGCGAGAGCCGCGCAACGAGCGGCGCACCGGTGATCACGATCAGCACCCGCAGCACGTGGTGCACGATGACGAAGCCCAGGTCGGCTCCGGCGGCGATGGCGAGCACCGTCATTTCGGCCTGCCCGCCCGGCGCGTAGGCGAGGAAGCCCTCGACCGGGTCGGCGAGGTCGAGGACCGTGACGAGCTGGGTGAAGACGAAGGCGAGCAGGGCGAGGATGAGGACGTAGAGAATGCCCGAGAACACGTCGCGCACCAACTCGCGCAGCGTCACGCCCACGTAGAACACGCCGATCCCGGTTCCGATGAAGAACTGGGCCGCGAGAATCGCCTCGGAGGGCGGGCGGTGGTGGATGAAACCCATCAGCGACAGAGCGGCGGTGACGATCATCGGCCCGAGGATCGACGCGCCGAAGAGGCCGAGCCTCTCGCCTCCCTTCCAGCCGACGAGCGCCGCCGCTGCCATCACGACCAGCTCGACCGCCGGGATCTCGGCGGCCGGCAAGCCGATCGGCGCGTCGAGCGTGACGTCGAAGGCGTGGGTCAGGATGACGGGGACGAGGGTGATGATGATGAGCACCCGGGTCGCGTGGATCAGTGAGAGGGCACGCGCGTCGGCACCCGCCTCGATGCCGAAGACCACCATGTCCTGCAGCCCGCCCGGCATGGCGGCATAGTACGCGGTGATCCGGTCGAAGCGGCACACGCGGTGGAAGAAGGGGAAGCCGATCAGCCCGATCACGGCGACGTAGAGCGGGATGAAGGCGGCCGAGGCCAGCATCGGCGGCAGCCGGTGCAGCAGCTCCGGCGTGACGGTGGCGCCGATCGCGACCCCAAGGATGGTTCGCGCCGCCACCGACGCCACGCCTGCACCACGCAGTGGCGCTCCGAGCAACGCCGCTACGAGGCAGGCGAGCATCGGCCCGAACAGGAACGGCAGGGGCAGCTCCAGCGCCAGGAACGGAGCCACGCCCAGCGCCGCAAGCCCGAGCGTCGCCATCCGCCTGGTCAGGTCCGCCCCGGGCTTCCGCCAGCCTGTCTTCATCGGGCCAGCCCATCTTCATCGGGAAAGCCGGTTGACGCTTATGTATCCAACGGTATACAATATCCGCCATGGACGCAAGCGCGAAGATCGGCGAGAGCCGGGAAGCGCCGTCGCTGCAGGGCGAGGGGGCCTACTGGCACCTGCTCGAGGAGATCCGGACCGGCCAGCTGCTGCCTGGGACGCGGCTGACGGAGGTCGAGCTGGCCGATCGGCTGGCCGTCAGCCGTACCCCCGTGCGCGAGGCGATACGCCGGCTCGAGGCCGACGGGCTGGTGAGCCATGAGCCGAGGGTCGGCGCGATGGTGCGCAGCCTCGACTACGCCGAGGTGATGGAGCTCTACGAGATGCGCAGCGTGCTCGAGGGCACCGCGGCGCGGATGGCGGCGCGCAGCGCCAGCGAGGTCGAGATCGCCGAGCTCAAGGGCATCAACGACGAGATGGCGGCCGCGCTCGAGGACCCGCAGCACCTCGCCGAGCTGAATCGTCGCTTTCACCTGACGCTGATCGATGCCGCGCGGAACCGCTACCTCGTCAAGTCGGTGCAGTCGGTCCACAAGGTTCTGCTGATCCTCGGGCCGACGACCCTGGAGGCGGAGCGCGCGCGTGCCGCGGTGGCCGAGCATGCCGAGATCCTCGAAGCACTCTCGGCGCGCGACGGGGTTGCCGCCGAAGCGGCGATGCGGCGACACATGGACGCCGCGCATCGGGTGCGGCTTCGCCAGATCCGCGCGCGCGCTCGACGCGACGGCTGGGAGCGGGAGACGTGACCAGGACGCCCGGCCCGATGGCGCACGAGCAGGTGGCGCGCACGCGCTGGGACGTGGTCGTGGTCGGCGGTGGCAATGCCGCGCTCTGCGCCGCCATCGAGGCGGCCGAGGCGGGCCGCCGCGTCGTGCTCCTCGAGGGTGCGCCCAAGCCCTACCGTGGTGGCAACTCCCGGCATACCCGCAACTTCCGCTGCATGCACCACGGCCCGCTCGGGCCGTTGATCGAGAGCTACCTCGAGGACGAATTCTACGACGACCTCATCAAGGTGACCGGCGGCAAGACCGACGAGGGGCTCGCACGGCTCGCGATCCGCACCTCCGAGACCTGCCTGCCCTGGATGGAAGCGCATGGCGTCCGCTTCCAGCGTTCGCTCTCGGGGACGCTCTCGCTCGACCGCACCAACGCCTTCTTCCTCGGCGGCGGCAAGGCCCTGGTGAACGCCTACTACGCCACGGCCGAGGACCTGGGCGTGACCATCCTCTACGAAGCGCAGGTGCGGCATGTCGGGATCGAGAGTGCGACGTTCACGCATGTCGAGGTCGAGATTGCCGGACATGAGCACCGGATCGAGGGTCGCGCCGCGGTGCTCGCCTCAGGCGGCTTCCAGTCCGACATCGACTGGCTGGCCCGCGCCTGGGGCGAGAGCGCACGCAACTTCCTGATCCGCGGCACCCCCTACAACCGCGGCGTCGTGCTCAGGGACATGCTCGACCAGGGCGCCGAGAGCGTTGGCGATCCGACCCAGTGTCATGCCGTGGCGATCGACGGGCGCGCGCCGAAGTACGACGGCGGGATCGTGACCCGGCTCGACTGCGTGCCGTTCTCGGTGGTCGTGAACAAGAACGGCGAGCGCTTCTACGACGAGGGCGAGGACGTCTGGCCGAAGCGCTACGCGATCTGGGGCCGGCTGGTCGCGGCGCAGCCCGACCAGATCGCCTACGCCATCATCGACTCCCGCTCGCTGCCGCTGTTCATGCCGTCGGTGTATCCGCCGGTCACCGGCGACACCGTCGAGGCACTGGCCGCGAAGCTCGGGCTCGACCCGGCGCGTGCCGTGGCGACCGTCGACCGCTTCAACGCCGCCTGCCGGCCCGGCACCTTCCATCCGCAAGAACTCGACGGTCTCGGAACCGAAGGGCTGGACCCGCCGAAGACCAACTGGGCGCGGCCGATCGTCGAGCCGCCGTTCTACGGCTATTCCCTCCGCCCTGGCGTGACCTTCACCTACCTCGGGCTGAAGGCGGACGGCGCCGCGCGGGCGACCGGTCCGGACGGGCTGTACGACAACATCTGGGTGGCGGGCGAGATGATGGCCGGCTCGATCCTGGGCCAGGGCTACCTCGCCGGCTTCGGCATGACGATCGGGACCGTGTTCGGACGGCTGGCAGGCAGGGGGGCCGCGGCGCATGGCGCTTGAGGTCGAGAACGCGCCACGGGCGGACGACGGCGCGCCGGCCGTCTCTCCCACGGCGCAGCAGGTCGGCCTGTTCTCCGAGGCGAGGCGGCAGGTCGAGATCTGCAACGCGTGCCGCTACTGCGAGGGCTACTGCGCGGTGTTCCCGGCGATCACCCTCAAGACTGCCTTCGCCGACGGCGACCTGACCCAGCTCGCGAACCTCTGCCACAACTGCCGCGGCTGCTACTACGCCTGCCAGTACACCCCGCCGCACGAGTTCGCCCTCAATCTCCCGGGCGTTCTGGCGGAGGTCCGCACCGACTCCTGGAGGCGCTTCGCCTGGCCGACGGGCTTCGCCGGCCTGTTCCAGCGCAGCGGGGCGGCGGTCGCGCTGGCGATGGTGACGGGCTTCGCGCTGCTCTTCCTCGCGATCGCCGCGCTCCCGGGTGGGGGTGCCGGCTTCTACGCCTGGATGAGCCACGGCGCCATGGTCGCGATCTTCACCCCCGCCTTCCTGTTCCCGCTCCTCGCGCTGGCCGTCGGGCTCAACCGCTACTGGCGGGAGGTCGGCGGAGACCGGGTGACCTGGAGCGATCTCGCCGAGGCGGCAACCTCGACCGCGCGGCTCAGCAACCTTTCCGGCGGCCAGGGCCAGGGCTGCAACTACGAGAAGGAAGAGCGCTACAGCGACGCCCGCCGGTGGCTGCACCAGGCGACGATGTACGGGTTCCTCCTCTGCTTCCTCTCGACCTGCTCCGCCACGGTGCTGCACTACGTGTTCGACTGGCCGGCGCCCTACCCCTGGTGGGCGGTGCCGAAGCTGCTCGGCGTGCCCGGCGGCATCCTGCTGGTGGCCGGCGCCGCGGGTCTCGCCTGGCTCAAGACGCAGGCCGAACGGGAGCTCGAAGCGCCCGGCGCGTGGGGCGGCGACATGGCGTTCATCCTGCTCCTCGGCCTGACCGGGCTCAGCGGCCTCGCGCTCTACTGGTCGACCGGAACGGCGGCCGTGGGGCCGCTCCTGACCGTGCACCTCGGCGCGGTCCTCGCGCTCTTCCTGCTGACGCCGTACTCGAAGATGGCGCACGGGTTTTATCGCTTCGCCGCGCTGGTACGGGACGCGCAGATCAAGTCCGGCCGTCTGGCGGTCGGCAACGAGCAGAGGCAACGGTGAGCGGCCGGGGCACGGGGCCGAAGCTCCTGATCCTCGAGGGCGACGGCATCGGGCCCGAGATCGTCGGCGCGACCCGCCTGGTGCTCGACGCCGCGGACCGGGCCTTCGGCCTGGACCTGGTGCTGGACGAGGCGGCGATCGGCTTCGCGGCGCTCGAGGTGCTGGGCACGACGATCCCGGACGACGTGGTCGAGGCGGCGCTCGCCGCGGATGGCGTCGTGATGGGCCCGATCTCGCACAACGACTATCCGCCGGTCGAGAAGGGCGGCCTGAATCCCTCGGCGCGGCTGCGCACCGGGCTCGACCTCTACGCCAACATCCGCCCCGCCAGGACTCCGGGAGGCGTGGACGCGCGGGCGCCGATGGACCTCGTGATCGTGCGCGAGAACACGGAGGGGTTCTACGCCGACCGCAACATGGTCGGCGGCACGTCGGGCGAGTTCCTGCCCGATCCCGACCTCGCGCTCGCGCTCCGCAAGGTCAGCCGCCGGGCCTGTCGGCGGATCGCCGAAACCGCGTTCGCGCTCGCCGAGCCGCGCCCCGCCCGGCACGTGACGGCGGTGCACAAAGCCAATGTCCTGCGCACGAGCGACGGCCTCTTCCTCGAAGAGGTGCGCAAGGTCGCGAGCGCGCATCCCGACATCGCCTATGACGAGGTGCTGGTGGACGCGATGGCGGCGCTCCTGGTGCGTGTCCCGTCGCGCTACGACGTGATCGTCACCACCAACATGTTCGGCGACATCCTCTCCGATCTGGCGACGGAGCTCGCCGGCGGGCTCGGCCTCGCCGGCTCCCTCAACGCCGGCGACGAGCGGGCGATGGCCCAGGCGCAGCACGGCTCGGCGCCCGACATCGCCGGCAGGGGCATCGCCAACCCGGCGTCGCTGATCGCCTCGGTCGCGATGCTGCTCGACTGGCTGGCGGCGCGGCGCGGCGAGGAACGGCTCGCCCGCGCGGCGGCAGCGATAGAGGCCGCGCTCGACGCCGCGGTCGCCGACCCGGCGGTGCGGACTCCGGACCTCGCTGGCCGCGGCTCGACGAATACGATGGCGCGGGCGGTCGCGCACACCGTCGCTGCGGCCGCGCAGGCGAAGAAGAGGTGAGGAGGACGGACATGGAGATCGCCTTCATCGGCTTCGGCGAGGCCGCGCGCGCCTTCGCCGACAGCCTGCAGGAGCGACCGGACGCGCCGGGCTTCCGGGCCTATGACATCAGGATGGACGGGGAGATGGCGGGCGCGATGGCGAGCCGCCGCGTCCGCCTGGCGAAGACCCCGGCCGAGGCGCTGCACGGTGCCGACTGGATCATCAGCGCAGTGACTGCCGACCAGAGCCTCCGGGCGGTCGAGGCCGCAGCACCGCACCTCGTCCGAGGGCAGGTGCTGTTCGACATCAACTCCGTCTCGCCCGGCCGCAAGCGCGAGAGCGGGGCGCTGGTCGAGGGCGCGGGCGGGGCGTATGTCGACATGGCGGTGATGGCGCCGGTCCATCCACGGGGCCACGCGACGCCGGTGCTGCTCGCCGGTGCGGACGCCGGGCGGCTGGCCCCGGAGCTCGCCGCGCTGGGCTTCGATCTCGACGTGGTCGGGCCGGAGCCGGGTGCGGCGACGGCGATCAAGATGGTCCGCTCGCTCTTCGTGAAGGGGCTGGAAGCGATCACCGTCGAAGCGCTGATCGCCGCCTCGGCCTCGGGCTGCTTCGAGCGGGTGTACGCCTCGCTGTCGAAGAGCTATCCGGGCCTGGGCTGGCCGGACTGCGCGACCTACAACTTCGATCGCACGCTCCGCCACGGCGCCCGGCGCGCCGCCGAGATGCGCGAGAGCGCCGCGACGCTCGACGCTCTGGGCCTGGTCGGCGGCCTCGCCGCAAGTGTGGCCGAGGTGCAGGACCGGATGGGGGCGCTGCCGCTTGCGGCGCTGTCCGAGACGGAGCTCGCGGCAGCCGTCGCCGAGATCGTGCGACACAGGCAGAACGATCATTAGAGCAATTTCCGATGAGACAGAACCGCATCGAACCGCGACGTCCTTCCGCTCATCGGAAGTAAATTGCTCCGTTTCAGTGGTGCAGAGCGGATTCACCCGATCGGCACCGCTTGCAGGCGGTTCAGTCATGTCGGGATCCGCTCCAGCGCCGTGGCATGGGCGCCGCCCGTATCGCCCGGGCCGGCGTGGTCGTCGTAGGTGCCGGGATGTAGCCGCAGCCGCCGTTGCCACGGCAACCATGATCTCGGAAATCGTGACCGGTTCTTTTCTGCCGGCTCGCTCCTGGCGACAATGTTGTCCCACGCGCGGTTTGCGCGCTGCCCGTCATCCCCAGGCTTGTCGTCGGCAAACGGTACCGAAGTGGCTGAGCAGCGTCACGCACAAGCTTCCTTGTCGGTGATTCATCCGTCTCGTAGGCTA
>DASUSF010000337.1:0-3859 GCA_036375275.1 Geminicoccaceae bacterium
TCCACCTGGTCTCGAACCAGCCGCGGACCAAGCTGCACAGCCAGTACGACCACGGGCCCCACAGCCGGGCGGCGAAGATCAGAGGGCGGGAGCCGGTCCTGATCCATCCGGGCGACGCGCGGGCGCGCGGCATCCAGGACGGCGACCTGGTCCGGGTGTTCAACGACCGGGGTGCCTGCCTCGCGGGCGCGGTGGTCACCGAGCGGGTGCGCCCCGAGGTCCTGGTCATGGCGACCGGGTCCTGGTTCAGCCCTGCCGAGCCCGGGGAGCCCGGCTCGCTCGAGGTCCACGGCAACCCGAACGTTCTGACCCCCGACCACGGCACCTCGGGGATCGCCCAGGGGCCGTCGCCGATGAGCTGCCTCGTCCAGATCGAGCGCTTCGAGGGCGAGCCGCCGCCGATCGGGGTGCTCGAGCCGCCGCCCTTCGCGACGCGGTGAAGTCCGCCGCTCATCCCTGGCTGCGGCGGCGCAGCCGGCGCGTGGCGGTTGCCCTGATCTGCGCGCTCTGGCTGATCTTCGAGAGCGTCTACGAGCCGTTCTCGCTCTGGTTCTGGCTGGCGCTGGCCGCGCTCGCCTACGCGCTCTGGGACTTCTTCCTGTCCGGACACTACTCGGAAGGGACCGGGGCCCGTCCCTGACGCTCTGGCCCGGCTCCTTCTCAGCTCGGATCAGCTGTAGCTGGAGGCGAAGCCGGCGCCGGCCGGACCTCGCGAGGACAGGGCCCCGGCGTCGAGATCCGTGAACGGCTCGCGCCTCGGTCGCGACGCTCGGGATCAACCGATCGTCGGCCCGGGGCCAGCAGCGGGTCGGATTGCAGGCCGGCGCCTGCCGGGGTATCGCCATCACGATCGGACAGGAGAGGACACCGCGGCCATGCACGACCTGATCGGACGGCTCGGCCGGCTCGCCACCAGCACGCTCGCCAACGCGCTCGACGAGATCGGCCTCCACAACCAGGTGATCGCCGGCGTCAGGCCGATCGCGGCCGGCTTCCGCGTCGCGGGGCCGGCGGTGACGGTCAGGGAGATCACGGGGCCGGTCGGCACGTTCGCGCCCGCGGACTTCAAGGTCGGCGAGATGATCGACGCGGCCGGCGCAGGCGACGTGCTCGTGGTCGATGCCGGCGGAGCGCCGCTCTCGACCTTCGGCGGCATGGCGTCCTTCGCGGCGAAGCGGAAGGGCATCGCCGGGCTGGTGGTCGATGGCGGGGTCCGGGACCTGGAGGAGATCGTCGAGTTCGGCTTCCCGGTGTTCGCCCGGCACCTGATCCCGACCACCGGGCGGACGCGCCTCAAGGTGGAGGCGATCGGCGTTCCGGTGCGGATCGACGGGGTCGAGGTCGCGCCGGGCGACGTCATGGTCGGCGACGGCACCGGCGTCGTCTGCCTGCCGAAGGACCGGGCGGAGGAGATCGTGACTCTCGCGGAGAGCTTCGCGGCCGACGACGCCGCAGCGCTCCGCGATCTCGACGCCGGCCTGACCTTCCGGGAGGCGATGGCGAAGTACCGGAAGATCTGACGCTCCGCCCCGCTTCCGGATGTCGCGCCACGGCGCGGCCGTCGACCTTCATCCTGCCCTCTGCCATGATGCCTCCGGGGAATCGAGGTCGGATCGGCGAGCGGGAGGGCGGGCCAATGTGTGTTCCCGGCTGTCATGCGGTGATGGCGCAGCGGCTGAACCGGCGGCGGCTCCTCGTCGGGTCCGGCGGGCTCGCGGCCGCCGCGGCTCTCGCGCCGGTCGCACCGGTCCGGGCGCAGCCCGCCAGCTTCTCCCGGATTCTCGACCTGACCCATCCGCTGCCCCCCGACTTCCCGACCTACGACGGCGGCAGCAACCTCGAGCTCGAGACCCTCGTGACCCTGAAGAACGACGGCTACAACATGAGCCGCTGGCACCTGGTCGAGCACACCGGGACCCACATGGACGCGCCGATCCACTTCGGCGAGGGCGTGCACAGCGCGGATCAGATCCCGATCGAGCGCCTCGTCGTCCCGCTCCTCGTCGTCGACATCCGGAGCAAGGCGGAGAGCGACCCGGACGCCCAGCTGACGCCCGACGACCTCGAGGCGTTCGAGAGCGAGCATGGCGAGGTGCCCGACGGCGCCTGCGTCGCCATGCTCTCGGGCTGGGGTGCGCGCGCGCCCGGAGCCGATTTCCGGAACGCCGATGCCGACGGCGTCATGCACTTCCCGGGCTTCCACGTCGAAGCGGCCGAGTACCTGATGAGCGAGCGGAACGCGGTCGGGATCGCCGTCGACACCCTGTCCCTCGACTACGGCCGCTCGGAGGACTTCGCGACCCACGACGCCTGGCTGCCGACCAACCGCTGGGGCCTCGAGGCCGTGGCCAACCTCGACCAGCTGCCGGCGAGCGGGGCGACGCTGGTGGTCGGCGGCCCGACCATCGTGGGCGCGACCGGCGGGCCGAGCCGCCTGATCGCGCTCGTCTGAGGGCATCCTCAGGTCGATCGGAAGCCGAAGCACCCCTTCCGACCAGCGACGGTATCGCGCGGCGCTCCCGGCCGCGGGCTGGTCAGCTCGCGAAGGGAGCGCGGCCGAGCGCGCGCAGATACGCTTCGACCGCGGCGGGGAAGCCGATCTTCAGCGCGTCCGCCGTGATCGCGTGGCCGATGCTCACCTCGGCGAGCTTCGGGATGGCGCGGCGGAACGGCGGCAGGTTGTCGAGGTTGAGGTCGTGACCGGCGTTGATCCCGAGCCCGGCCGCGTCCGCTGCGCCCGCCGCTCTCACATAGCGTTCGAGCAGACCTTCGCCTTCCCCGGCGCCGAACGCGAAGGCATAGGGGCCGGTGTAGAGCTCGATCCGCTCGGCGCCGGTCGCCGCCGCTCCGGCCATGGCTCCGGGCTCCGGGTCCATGAACAGGCTGACCCTGGACCCCGCCGCCCTTAGCCGCTCCACGATGCGCCGCAGCCGGGCCTTCTCCACGGCAACGTCCCAGCCGTGGTCGGACGTGGCCTGGTCGGGCGCGTCCGGGACGAGCGTCACCTGATCCGGCCGGACCTCCTCGATCAATTCGAGGAAGTCGTCGCCCGGGTAGCCCTCGACGTTGAACTCGACCCGGTGGTGGAGATCCTCGGCGATCAGCCGCTTGAGCGCGAGGACGTCGCCGGTCCGTACGTGCCGCTGGTCGGGGCGCGGGTGGACCGTGATCCCGTCGGCGCCCGCGGCGACCACGATCCGGGCCATCTCCACCACGTCCGGATAGCCGATGTCGCGCTGATTCCGGAGCAGAGCCACCTTGTTCAGGTTGACGCTGAGCCTGGTCGCTTCGCCTTCCGCCATCCGATCCTCCTTGCAGCGGCCCATGCTGCGGCCGAATTGGTCTCGTCGGAAGGGCCGATCCGGTCTACGGTCGAGGGCCATTCAGGAGACCGGCTTGGTCAAGCAGGCCCACGAGGCGTCGCTCCCGGCGGTGGATCTGGACTCGTCCCTCGGCGAGCCCCTGCACCGCCAGCTCTATTTCGGCGTCCGGCGCGCGATCCTGGACGGGCGGCTCCGCGCCGGGCTCCGCCTGCCGTCGACCCGGCGTCTCGCGGTCGAGCTGCAGGTGTCGCGGAACACCGTGCTCGCCGCCTTCGAGCAGCTCGCCGCCGAAGGCTACCTGGAGGGCCGGACCGGGGCCGGCTCCTTCGTCTCCCGGCGCCTGCCCGAGGAGACGATGCGCCTCGAAGGGTCGATGCCCGGTCAGGCGTCGGACGACCCGCCGCCCCGACCGTCGCGGCGGGGGGCGGCCCTCGCCGCGCTGGCGCACGTCCCTGGGCGCCGCCGGCCGCTCGCGCCGGGCATCCCGGAGCTCGCCCGCTTCCCCTTCGACGTCTGGTCGCGCCTCCTCGGCCGGC
>DASUSF010000338.1:0-6548 GCA_036375275.1 Geminicoccaceae bacterium
GAGCCGACCCCGAACGCGGTCGGCGCGGTGCACCACATCGCGTTCAGCGTGTCCGGTGCGACCTTCGCCCAGGCGGTGGCGCGCCTGGACGCGCGCGGCATCCGGCACAGCGGGGTCAAGGACCGGGGGTTCATGGACTCGATCTACTTCCGGGACCCGCTCGGCCTGTTGATCGAGCTGTCGGCCTACCGCTTCGAGCCGCCCGCCGGGCTGACGCATGTGGACGTGCTGATGGAGGCGCACCGGATCAGGACCGGGCGGGGCGACCCGCACATCGCGGAAGTCCATCTCGCCGATGCGATCGAGGCGCTGACGCTGCGGACGCGGGCGAGCCTCAGCGAGGACCGCGCGGCCAGAGACCCGTACTGAGCGATCGGGCGGGGTGGCGCTTCTCCGGCCGAGGGGGTAGGGGAGGGACCCCAAGCCTTCGGAGAGGAGGCGCCTCTTGATCCCGTTCTCGGTCCTCGATCTCGCCCCGATCGTCGAGGGCGGCGATGCGACGGAGTCGTACCGCCGGAGCCTCGACCTCGCCCGGCACGCGGAGCGCTTCGGCTACCGGCGCTTCTGGCTCGCCGAGCACCACAACATGCCGGGGATCGCGAGCGCCGCGACCGCGGTCCTGATCGCCCACGTCGGAGGCGGCACGGAGACGATCCGGGTCGGCGCCGGCGGGATCATGCTGCCCAACCACGCGCCGCTCGCCATCGCCGAGCAGTTCGGGACGCTGGAGTCGCTGTTCCCGGGGCGGATCGACCTCGGGCTCGGACGCGCCCCGGGCGGCGACATGGCGGTCGCGCACGCGCTCCGCCGGACGCTCCAGGGCGACGTCGACCGCTTTCCCGAGGACGTGATGGAGCTCCAGGCCTACTTCGAGCCGGTGCGCCCGGGCCAGCGGGTCCAGGCGGTGCCGGGGGCGGGGCTCCGGGTGCCGCTCTGGATCCTCGGCTCGAGCCTCTACGGGGCGCAGCTCGCGGCCGCGCTCGGCCTCCCCTATGCCTTCGCCTCGCACTTCGCGCCGGGCGCCCTGATGCACGCGATCGACGTCTACCGGCGGGGCTTCCAGCCGTCGGCGCAGCTGGAGCGGCCCTACGTCATGCTCGGCTTCAACGTGATCGCGGCCGACACCGACGCGGAGGCGCGCCACCTCGCGACCTCGCGCCTGCAGGCGTTCCTGAACCTCCGCCGCGGCCGCCCGACCAGGCTGCCGCCGCCCGTGGACCGGGTCGAGATGTCCCCCGGAGAGGCGGCGATGGTCGAGGCGGCGCTGGCGTGCTCGGCGGTCGGCGCGCCGGCGACGGTGCGGCGCGAGATCGTCGCCTTCGTCGAGCGGACCGGCGCGGACGAGCTGATCATCGCGGCGCAGATCTTCGACCACGCGGCGCAGCTCCGCTCGTACGAGATCGCGGCGGAGGTGCGCTCGGCGCTGGCCTGACCTCCTGAGGTGCGGCGCCGCTGCCCCCGCCGGCGCCGGTCCCCCCCGGGCCTCAGCTGCCCTCGAACTTGAACGAGACGTTCACCTTCGCCCGGTAGGCCGTGACCTTGCCGTCCTGGATCACGAGGTCCTGCTCGACGACCTCGGCGACCCTGAGGTCGCGGAGCGTCTTCGAGGCGCGCTCGACCGCGACGGTGGCCGCCCGCTCCCAGGACTCGGTGCTGGTGCCGACCAGCTCGATCACCTTGTAGACGTTCTCCGGCATCTCGCTCTCCCGTCGATCGCCGGCATGTTCGGGCGTGTCGCGCGGCCCGTCGCCGGCTTTGCCTCCTGCGTCGCGCGGCACCCCCGCGGCGGGGACTCCGGGCGCCGCCTCGAGTATCGCACGGATCGACGCGCCATGCACCGGCGGCGTGGGCGGCTCAGCCGCCGCGGGTCGGGACCACGACCAGCTGCGCGATCGTGACGTGGGGCGGCTGCTCGAGGGCGAAGAGGATCGTCCGCGCGACGTCCTCCGGCTCCATGTAGCCCGGGAAGCCGCGGTAGAAGGCGTCGGCCGCGGCCTCGTCCCCCTCGGCGCGGGCGGCGGCGAAGCCGGTCCGGGCGAGGCCGGGCAGGATCTCGGTGACGCGGAGGTCGGTGTCGGCGTAGTCCAGGCGCAGCGCGTCGGTGAAGCCGTGCACCGCGAACTTGGACGCGTTGTAGACGTTGCCGCCCTTGAGCGCGCGGAGCCCGGCGACCGAGCCGAGGTTGACGATGTGGCCGCGGCCGCGCTCGAGCATGCCCGGGACCAGCGCCCGGGTCATCCGGATCAGGCCGATGACGTTGGCCTCGATGATCGCCGCCCACTGGTCGGCCGTGCCCGCTTCCAGCCGGCGCCGCCCGCCGACGTCGTGGCCCGCGTTGTTGACCAGGACGTCGACCGCGCGCCACCCCTCGGGCAGCCGGCCGGGAAGGCGCGCGATCGCGTCGCCGTCGGCGAGGTCCAGGGGCACGCCGAGCCCGTTCGCGCCGAGCGGCGCCATGACCGCGTCCAGGCGCTCGGGGTTGCGCCCGGTCCCGATCACCCGGAGCCCGCGCGCCGCCAGCATCGGCACCAGCGCCCGGCCGATGCCGCTGCTCGCGCCCGTGACCAGCGCGACCGCGCCCGGCCTCAGAATCGGTTCCGCCACGTCATCGCCCCCTGTTGCAAAGCCCGCGATCCCCCGCAGCCGGGAGGCCGAGCGAGGGGTGGACCTCCGGCCGGTAGCCGGCAGCGAGCGCAGCCACGGTGACCGATGGCGTCAGGACGTCGACCGTCCCGCCGCGGGGCCGGTTGACGGACGCGTGGTACCCGTCGGGAGCGTACAGGTGGAGCCGGTCGGCCCAGAGCAGCCACGCCCCCTTCATCCCGGAGCGCTCGGGGAGCGCGACGAACACGCCGTCCGGCAGGTCGTCGATCGATCGCCTGTGGCGGACCTGCTGCCGGCTTCGCGGCTCGACCCGGGAGGCGTGCATCTGTCCATCCAGCTGCTGGATCGTCGCGTCGGTCCCGCCCGTCGCCGCGGTCCAGGCGTCCCGGAACGCCCGGTACGCGTCGCGCCGGCATTCGCCGCATGGGCGGTGGCCGGCGGCGAGCGCGACGGCCTCGTCCAGGAAGAAGAGCTCGGTGTACCGTCCGGGCGCCATGAGGGTCCGGCGGCGACCTCTGAACGACAGGCGGCAGGTGACCCACGCCCGGGTCGTCCAGCGGCTGGTGCCGAGCGTCTGGTCCGGGGTGTGCAGCCTCCCGCGGTTGCCCATGAAGCGTCCGCGGGCCGCCGCTCCGATGATCGCGCCCTCCGGCGTCACCCTGTTCTGCAGCGGCATCAGTCCCGGCCGTGACGAGGTGGCGGCGACGTGTGCGGCGAGTCCAGGATCGGCTGCCGGTAGAAGAGAGATCGCGCCACGTTCCCGAGCCCGATGCAGACTGCGCTCTCGAGGGAGCGACGTAGCCCGGATCGGGTCCGCCGGCAACCGGGAGGCAGCAGCGCACCCACGGGCCACCCGCGCTCTGCCCGCGGTATTCGTCGTCCGACTGCGCGGCCGCGCGTGATGGCACGAGCCGCCCGCCGACGCGTACCCGCCGAGCTCCGCAGGCGGCTCAGCCGGCGGCCTCGCGGGGGCCGGCGCGCCGCTCCCGCAGCCGGCGGACGATCGCTTTGCGCACGGGACGGCCGAACAGGCTCACCAGGGTGAGCGCGAAGAAGGTCAGCGCCAGGGGCCGGCTGAAGAAGCCGAGCACGCTCTGGTCGAACATGATCATCGACTGGCGGAGCGAGGTCTCGACGAGGCCGCCCAGGATCAGGCCGATGATCACCGGCGCGACCGAGAAGCCGTGCCGGCGCATGAAGTAGCCGATCAGGCCGAAGATCAGCATGATCCAGACGTCGACGATCGAGGTGGCGAGGGCGTAGGAGCCGACCACCGAGAGCATGAACACCGACGGCCAGAGGAAGGTGCGCGGGATCATGGTGATCCGCGCGAACAGCTTGGCGCCGGCGAAGCCCACGGCCAGGAACATGAGGTTGGCGATCAGCATCGACCAGAAGAGGGTGTAGAGCAGGTCCGGCTGCTCCGTGAACAGGGCGGGGCCGGGCCGCACCCCCTGGGCGATCAGCGCGGCGAGGATGACCGCGGTCGTGCCGCTGCCGGGGATGCCGAGGGCGAGGGTCGGCACCATGGCGCCGCCGGTCGCCGCGTTGTTGGCGGCCTCCGGTCCCGCGATCCCTTCGATCGAGCCGTGGCCGAACTCTTCCGGATGCTTCGAGAAGCGCTTGGCCTCGTTGTAGCCGATGATGGAGGCGATCGTGCCGCCCTCGGCCGGCAGGATGCCGATGAAGGTGCCGATGCCGCAGGAGCGCGCGATGGTCGCGGCGCAGCGCTTGAAATCGTCGAGGCTCGGCAGCCTGGCCGCGACCACGGCGACCCGTTTGCGCACCAGCTTCGGCACCGTCGCCTGCTGGAGGAGCTCGCTCACCGCGAAGATCCCGATCATCACCGGGATGAAGTTGATCCCCTCGGTCAGCTCCCAGAAGCCGAAGGTGAAGCGCTCGACCCCGGTCGTGATCTCGAGGCCGACGGTCGCGATCAGGACGCCGGCGGCGCCGCCGAGCAGGTTCTTGACCGTGTTGCCGGCACTGATCCCGGCCAGCATGGAGAGGCCGAACACGGCGAGCGCGAAGTACTCCGGGGGGCCGAACTGGTAGGCGAGGCGGGCGAGCGCCGGCGCTGCCACGATCATGACGATGACGCTGAAGATGCCGCCGATGGCGCTCGCCACCGCCGCCATCCCGAGGGCGCGGCCCGCCTCGCCCTTGAGCGCCATCGGGTAGCCGTCGAAGGCCGTGGTCGCGGCCGGCGGCGCGCCCGGCGTGTTGATCAGGATCGCGGTGATCGAGCCGCCGTAGGTGCCGGCGCAGTAGAGGGCGGCGAGCACGGCGATCGCCGCGACCGGCTCCATCGCGAGCGTGAACGGCAGCAGCAGCGCGGTCGCCATGGTCGAGCTGAGGCCGGGCAGCGCGCCGACCAGGACGCCCGCGACCACGGCGCCGAAGACCATGAGCAGGAGGAGCGGGTCGGCGGCGAGCTCGAGCCCGTGGGCGAGGCCTTCGATGTTCATGGCTCAGCCGGACAGCAGGTTCTGGATCGGGCCCGGGAAGTGGACGCCGAGGATGCCCCGGAACAGGCCCCAGATCAGGAGCGGGAACACGACGGCGTAGATCGCCACCGGGCCCAGGCGGCGCTCGCCCCAGAGAAGCGGCAGGAGCAGGCCGAACAGGAAGAGCGTGATGATCACGCCCACGTGCTCGAAGATCACGACGCAGCCGATGCAGGCGAGCGCGGTCAGGATGACCGTCCGCCAGTCGGTGCTCCTCGCCCGCCGCTCGACCGGCCCGGCCTGGACCAGGATGATCAGCCCCAGGAAGGCGATCAGGCCGAGCACGAGCTGCGGGAAGACACGCGGCTGCATGCCGCGGGCGAGCGAGGGCGGCGCGTCGTTGAAGGTCAGCGTGACCGCGTAGAGGACGGCGCAGACCGCGAGGATGACGAGGGCCACCCCGACGTCGCCCCGCGGCGGGAAGAAGGGCGACACGCGCCCTCCTTCGTCGGCCGCGGCGCGGTCGTCGCCCGCGGAGTCTCCGGCCATGCCAGGTCTCTCGGCTGGCTCAGAGCATGCCGAGCTCGCTCAGGACCTCCTGGCCGTCCTCGTAGATCCGCTTCATCTGCTTGGCCCACTCCTCATGCCCGGCCGCGGCGTCCGCCGTCATGCCGTTGGTCTTGAGGAACTCCTTGTATTCCTCGGTCTGGGTGGCCTCGAGCAGGATCTCGCGGAGCTTCTCCACACGCTCCTCGGGCACGCCCGGAGGGGCGACCAGGCCGCGCACGGTGGCCGCCACCACGTCGTAGCCCTTCTCGACCGCGGTCGGGACGTCGGGCATGCCCTCGACCCGCTCCTCGGACAGGACCGCGATCGGGATCACCTCGCCGGCGTCGAGCAGCGCGCCGGCCTCGCTGACGTTCGCGAGCGCGGCCGCGACGTTGCCGCCGACGATGTTGGTCGCGACCTCGGCGCCGCCCTCGAACGGCACCACCTCGTACTCGAAGCCGGCGGCCTGGGAGAGCTTGTGGATCGCGATGTGGTCGATGCCGCCGACGTGCGTCGTGCCCCACTTGAGACCGCCGCCGCTCTTCGACTGCTCGATCAGGTCGTCGAAGCTCTGGATGTCGCCGCCGGCCTTGACGATGATCACGTTCGGGTCGTCGGTCGCGCGGACCAGCGGAATCAGCTCCTCGAACTCGAACGGCGAGCGCCCCTGCGCGATGCCGTAGAGGTGCGAGGGCGTGACGAAGGCGATCGTGTGGCCGTCGGCCGGCCGGCTGTTGACGTACTGGAGCGCCAGCATGCCGGCGCCGCCGATCTTGTTGACGATCTCCATGGTCGCATCGGAGGTCGCCTCGACCTGCTTGATCAGCATGCGCGCGTTGACGTCGGTCCCGCCGCCGACGCCCGAATGGGTCACGACCTGGATGGTCTCGCTCGGGAAGTCGTCCTGGGCGATCGCCGGACATGCGGCGAGCGCGATGGCCGAGGCCA
>DASUSF010000339.1:0-6573 GCA_036375275.1 Geminicoccaceae bacterium
ACGTGTAGAACGTGCCATCGCTGATCCCGTGCCGGCGGCAGATCTCGGCCACCGCCAGCCCCGCCTGGTGCTCCTTCAGGATGCCGATGATCTGTTCCTCGCCGAACCTGCTCTTGCGCATTGTCCGTCTCCTCCAGCGACCGACTCATAGCTCAAACCGAGGGCACTCCGGCGGGCAAGGTCAGGGGACCTCGGCCGCGCGGTCGCGCGCTTCGAGCCGGCGAGGCGCGAAAGCTATGCCGCCCTCGTGGTCGGCGACCCGCGGGTCGTGATGTGCACCTACCTTTCGCGGGCGAGGCTCTGCGTCGGCGACCTCGAGGGCGCGCGACGAAGCGCCGACGACGGGCTCGACGAGGCGCGCCGCCTCGGTCAGGTCTACACGATCTGTCACGCCCTCTTCCAGAAGGGCTACGTCACCGCGAACCTGGCCTCGCCGGCCGCGGCGCTGCCCGAGTTCGAAGAGACGCGGATGCTGGCGCACGAGCACGGCATCGCCTTCTTCGAAGGCTGCGGGACCATCATGGCCGGGTGGTGCCTGTGCATGGCAGGCGAGCACGAGCGGGGCTGGCCGCTCCTGCAAGGCGGCATCGCCGCCTACCGCGGCTCCGGCTGCAGGCTCTACGTGCCGAGCTTCCTCCGCTTCGGGGCCGAGGCCCTGGCGCGGGTCGGCCGGCCGGAGGAGGCGCTCGAGCTGCTAGAGGAGGCGCAGGCCGAGATCGACGCCACGTCGGCGCGCTGGGACGAGCCCGAGGTGGCACGGCTTCGCGGCGGCATTCTCGCCACGCACGGCGACCACGATGGCGCTGCCGCGGCCTTCCGGGACGCGGTCCGACTCGCGCGGGCGTCCGGGGCGCGCCTGTTCGAGCTCCGGGCGGCCATGGATCAGGCCGACCTCGAGCTGCGGCGCGGCGGACCGTCCGAGGCCGGCAGGGCGCTGCTGCCCACCTACCGGAAATTCCCGCACCGGGGCACGGCGACCGACGTGCTCCGGGCGCGGCAGCTGGCAGAGCGGGTCTCGCACGCGATCTGAGCCCTGCGCCCGGCAACGCGGCTCTGGCGCGCCCGGAGAGCGGCATGCGCCTCGGCCCCGGCTCAGCGACCCTGAAATGCGTTCGTTATCGCCTACCATGGCAGGTCGGCTCGTCGAACATGGGCGCGCCGGACATGACGGAGGCAGGATGACCCTCGCGTGCAGCCTGGCCGACCTCGGCCAGTCGCCGGCGTTCGACGTCGTCGTGCTCGGTGGCGGGGCGGCCGGGCTGGCAGCTGCCGTGTTCGCGGCGCTGAACGGACAACGGGTCCTGCTGGTCGAGCGGACGGGGCAGGTCGGCGGCACCTCGGCGCTGTCGGCCGGGACGGCCTGGGTCCCGAACACCCGTCATGCAGCCGAGGTGGGCGCCCAGGACAGCGTGGAGCAGGCGGCGCTATTCCTCGATCATGCGGTCGGCAACCGCTCGCCCCGGGCGATGCGCGACGTCTTCCTGCGGGAGGGTCCGGCCGCGATCGACACGCTCGAGAACCGGGCCGGCGTGCCGTTCCAGGCGCGGCCGTTCCACCCGGACTACCTGTCCGAGCTGGATGGAGCAGTCTCGTGCGGGCGGGCGATCGAGACCCTGCCGTTCGACGGCCGGCGGCTCGGCTCCGACCTCGACCTCATCCGCCCGACCATCCCCGAGTTCACGATTCTCGGCGGTCTGATGGTCGACCGGGACGACATCGCGCACCTCTTGAACGTGCGCCGCTCGCTTCGATCCGCAGCCCAAGTCGCGCGGCTCGTGGGCGGTCATGTCCTGGAGCGCCTCTACCGCCGGCGCAGCACCCGACTGACCATGGGCAACGCGCTCATCGGCCGGCTGCTGCTGGCGGCCCGGGAACGGGGTGTTCGGCTTCTGCTCGAGACCGAAGTGATGGGCATCGGCGGGCCCGAGGGGGGCGTCGACCGCGTGACCGTCGAGCAGCACGGCGCCAGAGCGGAGATCGCCGTCTCCGGCGGCGTCGTCCTCGCGAGCGGCGGCTTCGCCCTGCACCCGGAACGCCGGCGGCAGATGCTGCCCGAGCCCGTGCCCGAATACAGCCCGGCGGCTCCCACGGCGACCGGACGTCTCCACGACATCGCGCTGCGTCTGGGTGCACGCTACGGCGAGGGCGCGTCCGAGAACGTGTTCTGGGCGCCGGTCTCGCGCCGCCGACGCAAGGACGGGAGCGTCGCGGTCTTCCCGCACTTCGTCTTCGACCGCGCGAAGCCCGGCACCGTCTGCGTCGGGCGCGACGGGCGGCGCTTCGTCAACGAGAGCACCTCCTACCACCAGTTCGTCAGGGCGATGTACGCGGCGAACCGCGACGGCTCGACCATCCCGGCGTTCCTGATCACCGATGCCTCGGGTATGAAGAGGTACGGCCTCGGCATGGTGCGCCCGGGCGGCTTCGGGCTCAGGGCCCGCCTCAAGGACGGCTACGTCGTCCGCGGCCAGACGCTACGCGAGCTCGCCGGGCGCGCCGGCATCGACCCCGGCGGGCTGGCGGCGACGGTCATGCGGATCAACGGCTACGCCCGAAGCGGTGTCGACCCCGAGTTCGCGCGCGGCACGACGGTCTACGAGCGGGCGAACGGCGATCCGGGGCACGGCGGGCCGAACCCGACCCTCGGGCCGATCGCGACGCCGCCCTTCTACGCGGTCGAGCTCTGGCCGGGGGACATCGGCGCGGCGACGGGGCTGGTGTGCGACGAGGACGCCCGGGTCCTCGGGCCGGACGGGCCGATCCGAGGCCTGTACGCCTGCGGCGCGGACATGCACTCGATCATGGGCGGCATCTATCCGGCGCCCGGCATCACCATCGGGCCCGCCCTCGCCTTCGCCTACATTGCGGCGCGCCACGCGGCAGGAAGGGGCCGCGGCGAGGAACGTTGATGCACGAGAGCGCCAATCTTCGCCCGGACTTGCCTCTGGAGCGCGCGATCACCATTCATGTCGCTGTCGAACCGCCTCCAGGACGCGCATGATCGAACCCGAAGGCGGCGTTCGTGGCCTCGCCCGGGCGCTGAAGCCGCTTCTTCCGCATCTCTGGCCCAAGGATGCGCCGGGGCTCCGGGTGCGCGTCGCGATCGCGCTCGCGCTCCTGCTCGTGGCCAAGCTGATCAACGTCCTCATCCCCTTCGCCTACACGGCGATCGTCGACGGCCTGACCGTCGAGCAGGGCGCGGTCGCGGTGCTGCCGCTCGCAGCCCTGCTGGCGTATGGCGGCGCGCGGCTCGGGTCCGCGCTCTTCGCCCAGGCCCGGGATGCGATCTTCGCCCGGGTCGCCCAGCGGGCCGGGCGCCAGGTCTCGCTGTCGGTCTTCCGCCACCTGTTCCAGCTCTCGCTCCGTTACCACCTCGAGCGGCGGACGGGCGAACTGGCGCGCGGCATCGACCGCGGGGTGAAGGCGGTCACCTTCATGCTCGGCGTGATCCTGTTCTCGATCGTCCCGGTGCTGCTCGAGTTCGCGCTGGTGATCGGCATCCTGCTGGTCGAGTACCACTGGCTGTTCGCCCTGATCACCTTCGTCACCATCGTCGGCTACGCCGCGTTCACGATCCTCGCGACCGAGTGGCGGACCAAGTTCCGGCGCGCCATGAACGCCCAGGACAACGAGGTCAGTGCCCAGGCGGTCGACAGCCTGCTCAACTACGAGACGGTCAAGACCTTCACCAACGAGGGCTTCGAGGAGGCGCGCTTCGACCGCACGCTCCGCGCCTACGCCGGCGCCGCGGAGAAGTCGCAGACCAGCCTCGCCGCGCTGAACTTCGGCCAGGCCGCGATCATCGCGGTCGGCGTGACGCTGATCATGATCGCCGCCGCGCAGGGCGTCGTCGCCGGCACGCTCACCGTCGGCGACGTGGTGCTGGTCAACGCGTTCCTGCTCCAGCTCTACCAGCCGCTCAACATCCTGGGCTTCGTCTACCGCGAGCTGAAGCAGTCGCTCGCCGATCTCGAGAACGTCGCGGCGCTGCTGGCACTGCCGCCCGAGATCGCGGACCGGCCGGAGGCGCGACCGCTCAGGCTGGACGGCGGCCGGCTCGCGTTCGAGCACGTGCGCTTCGGCTACGATCCGGGCCGCCCGATCGTCCGCGATCTGTCGTTCGACCTCCCGGCCGGTCGGACGCTCGCCGTGGTCGGCAGCTCCGGCGCCGGCAAGTCGACCCTGGTCCGGCTGCTGTTCCGCTTCTACGACGTGGACTCCGGGCGCATCCTGATCGACGGCCAGGACATCCGGGACGTGACTCAGGATTCGCTCCGCGCCGCGATCGGCCTCGTTCCCCAGGACACCATCCTGTTCAACGACACCATCGGCGCCAACATCGCCTACGGTCGCCCCGGCGCCACCCAGGGCGAGATCGAGCGGGCGGCCGACGCGGCGCAGATCCATGACTTCGTCCAGACCTTGCCCGAGCGCTACGGCACCCTGGTCGGCGAGCGGGGCCTCAAGCTCTCCGGTGGCGAGAAGCAGCGCGTCGCGATCGCGCGGATGTTCCTCAAGGACCCGAGGATCGTGATCCTCGACGAGGCCACGTCTTCCCTCGACAGCCTGACCGAGCGCCTGATCCAGGGCGCGCTTGGGCGCCTGGCGGAGGGCCGGACAACGCTGGTGATCGCGCACCGCCTCTCGACCGTAGTCGACGCCGACCGGATCCTGGTGCTGGAGAACGGGCAGGTGGTCGAGCAGGGCCGCCACGGCGAGCTGCTCCGCCGCCGCGGTCTCTACGCCAGCATGTGGCACCGCCAGCAGGAGGCGCCGGCGGCCTGAGGCCACGCCCGCCAGAGCTTACGGTTGCGCGCGCTCCGAGGCGGGCGCACTCTTGCGGTTGATCGGGACGGCTTCGGGACGGCTCGGGACGGGAAGCGACGGCATGCGGGCACGGCTCCGCTTCGGGATCATGGTGCTGGGCTGCGTCTGGCTCGCGCCGACGGGTGCGCGGGCGGAGGGGATCGCGCTTCGGGCGGGCGAGCATCCGGGCTTCGGCCGGATCGTGCTCGAGTGGCCCGAGCCGGTGACCGTCGAGGCGAGCGGGGACCGGGGCGCCCTCACCCTGACGTTCGGCCGGCGGGTCGACGAGGTCGACTTCTCGCCGGCGCTCGAGCGGCTGCCGGACCATCTCCTGGGCTTCGCCCCTGGCGAGGGGCTCGAGCAGGTGGTGCTCCAGGTCGATCCGGACGTCCGGCCCAAGGTCTGGTCGACCGACCGGCGGACCATCATCGACCTCTACCGGCCGGTGCTGGATCCGCCTCCCGTGCCGGTATGGGTGAACGAGGCCGAAGGCGTGACGCGGCTGCTGTTCGACTGGCCCGAGCCGGTGTCCTTCCGGCTGCACGACGAGAACGGCACGGTCACGATGCACTTCGACGGCGTCGGCCAGATCGATCCCCTGGCGGTGGCCGACGCGCTCGGCGGCCTGGTCCGGAGCGCGCGGGCGAACACCGGTCGGGAGGCGAGCCAGCTCGAGCTCGACCTTCGCGGACCGGTCGAGCTCACCGGCCGCGCCGTCGATTCCCGAAGAATTCAGGTCGACTTCGCGCCGCGCTGATCCTCGCGAAGTCCCCCGGCCGGCGCCGCCTCTTGGCGGCCGGGTTTCGCGCGACCATATCTTCAAGGCGACTTGGAGCGCGGACAGTGCCCGCGAGCATCGATTTGCCGGTCCGGCGTGCGTGAAACAACGGCGCCGAACCGGTTAACGAAATCTTCATGCGGCATCCTCATGGTGCTCCGGCGCTGAACCGGCGGCAAAGCCGGATCGCGAGTGGCCTTGGATCGGGGTGGGGAGACTTCGGCTCGGAGTCGGCGATGAACCCTCTGCCCGTGAGCCTCGACGACAGGTACGCCCTGGACGAGGGGCGGATCTATCTCAGCGGCATTCAGGCGCTGGTGCGGCTGCTGCTGACGCAGCGCCGGCGCGACCGTGCCGCCGGCCTGAACACTGCCGGCTTCGTCTCCGGCTATCGCGGCTCGCCGCTGGGCGGCCTCGACAAGGCGCTCCAGGCTGCGCGCGCGCATCTGGACGCGCACCAGATCCACTTCCAACCGGGACTCAACGAGGATCTCGCGGCGACCGCCGTCTGGGGCAGCCAGCAGGTCGGCCTGTTTCCCGGAGCGCGCCACGACGGCGTCTTCGCGCTCTGGTACGGCAAAGGCCCGGGCGTCGACCGGTCCGGGGACGTGTTCAAGCACGCGAACGCGGCCGGGACCGCCCCGCGGGGCGGCGTGCTCGCGGTCGCCGGCGACGACCACGCCTGCAAGTCCTCGACCCTGCCGCATCAGAGCGAGCAGGCCTTCATCGCCGCGATGATGCCGGTGCTGCATCCTTCCGGCATCGAGGACCTCCTGGAGCTCGGCTCGCTCGGCTTCGCCCTGTCGCGGTTCTCCGGCCTCTGGGTCGGCTTCAAGATCCTGGCCGACGTCGCCGACAGCGCCGCCGCGGTCGACCTCGATCTGACGCGCCCGCCGATCGTGCTGCCCGAGGAGTTCGCCCGCCCCGCGGGCGGTCTGAACATCCGCTGGCCGGATCCGCCGCTCGAGCAGGAGCGCCGGCTGCTCGAG
>DASUSF010000340.1:0-5122 GCA_036375275.1 Geminicoccaceae bacterium
CCGGAGATCGACCGCGAGGTCAGGAGCGTCTGCCCGTATTGCGGCGTCGGCTGCCAGATCACCTACAAGATCAAGGACGACCGGATCCGCTGGGTCGAGGGGGCGCCTGGGCCGGCCAACGAGAACCGGCTGTGCGTCAAGGGCCGGTTCGGCTTCGACTACGTGACCCACCCGGAGCGCCTGACCGTTCCCCTGATCCGGAAGGAGGGGGTCGCGAAGGTGGTCGGCGACGAGATCGACCCCGCCAATCCCTGGACCCACTTCCGGGAAGCCAGCTGGGAGGAGGCGCTGGACCGGGCGGCCGAAGGCCTCGTCCGGATCCGGGAGCGGGACGGCTCGGCGGCGCTCGCCGGGTTCGGCTCGGCCAAGGGCTCGAACGAGGAGGCCTACCTGGTCCAGAAGCTGATCCGGACCGGCTTCGGCACCAACAACGTCGACCACTGCACCCGGCTCTGCCATGCGAGCTCGGTCGCGGCGCTCCTCGAGAACATCGGCTCGGGCGCGGTGACCGCGCCGTTCACCGCGGTCAGGGACGCCGACGTGATCGTGGTCATCGGCGCCAACCCGACCGAGAACCACCCGGTCGCCGCCACCTACTTCAAGCAGGCCGCCAAGGCCGGCAAGACGCTGATCGTGATGGACCCGCGCGGCCAGGCGCTCAGGCGCCACGCCACCCACATGCTGCAGTTCAAGCCGGGCACCGACGTCGCGATGCTGAATGCGATCATGCACGTGATCGTCGAGGAGGGCCTCTACGACCGCCAGTACATCCAGGCGCACACCGAGAACTTCGCCGAGCTCAAGGAGCACCTGGCGCAGTTCCCCCCGGAGAGGATGGCCGAGGTCTGCGGGATCGATGCCGGCACGCTCAGGACGGTGGCGCGGACCTTCGCGGGCGCCCAGCGGGCGATCGTCTTCTGGGGCATGGGCATTTCGCAGCACGTCCACGGCACCGACAACGCCCGCTGCCTGATCTCGCTGGTCCTGATGACCGGCCAGGTCGGACGCCCGGGCACCGGCCTGCATCCGCTCCGCGGCCAGAACAACGTCCAGGGCGCCTCGGACGTGGGCCTGATTCCGATGATGCTGCCGGACTACGGGCGGGTCGCGAAGGACGAGGTCCGGGCGCGCTTCGAGGAGCTGTGGGGCACGAAGCTCGACCCGAAGCCGGGCCTGACCGTGGTCGAGATCGTGCACGCCATCGTCGCGGGCACGATCAAGGGCATGTACATCATGGGCGAGAACCCCGCGATGTCCGACCCGGACGTGCACCACGCGCGCCAGGCGCTGGCAGCGCTCGAGCACCTGGTGGTGCAGGACCTGTTCCTGACCGAGACCGCGAAGTATGCCGACGTCGTGCTCCCGGCCTCCGCTTGGCCCGAGAAGGACGGCACGGTCACCAACACCAACCGCCAGGTGCAGCGCGGCCGGCAGGCGCTGCCGCTGCCGGGGCAGGCGCGCCAGGACTGGTGGATCATCCAGGAGATCGCGCGGCGGATCGGGCTCGCCTGGTCCTACAGCGGCCCTGCCGACGTCTTCCGGGAGATGGCTCGGGGGATGCCGTCGCTCGCCAACATCACCTGGGAGCGGCTCGCCCGCGAGCATTCGGTCACCTATCCGTGCGCGGGTCCGGACCAGCCCGGCGAGGAGATCGTGTTCGGGGACCGCTTCCCGACCGGTGACGGGCGCGGCCGCTTCGCGCCCGCGGACGTCCTGCCGCCGGACGAGCTGCCGGATGCGGACTACCCGTTCGTCCTGTCCACCGGCCGGCTCCTGGAGCACTGGCACACCGGGGCGATGACGCGTCGGGCCTCCAACCTCGATGCGCTCGAGCCGGAAGCCATCGCCAGCCTTCACCCGCGCGACCTCGGCGGCCTGGGGGTCGCTCCGGGCGGGCGCATCCGGGTCGAGACCCGGCGCGGCGCGATCGAGCTGGCCGCCCGTGCCGACCGCTCCGTCGCCGAGGGGATGGTCTTCATTCCCTTCTGCTTCAACGAGGCCGCCGCCAACCTCCTGACCAACCCCCAGCTCGATCCCTACGGCAAGATCCCGGAGTTCAAGTTCTGCGCCGCCCGGGTGACGCGCGCGGCGGACGCGGGAATCGCCGCCGAGTAGTCCGGTCCGGGGCGGTCGTGCCGCGTCAGGTCCGCCGCGAACGCAACAGGGGCGGGTTCCGAGCGGGCCGGTCCGCCCAGGTCGGGTGGACGGCTCCTGCGCGGATCCGATCCGCTGAAACCGCTCTACCACAATGACTTGCCTATTTGCCCGGGCCGGCACATGGTTCCAGGCACGCGGAAAGCGTGCTACCGGGTCAGCCTCACCCATCGCATAAAGAAGCGATTGCGATCGCCGGGTGACCATGCAAGATTGACTAGCGCAATGATTGAGACCGCGGACGATCGCCCGCGGGCGTCCGGAGGCCATCCATGCACCGCTCCAGCATCGACGACTGGATCCGCTTTTACGACGAGGTCGTCGTCGCCGGCGCCGACTGGGCACCCGAAGCCTGGTTCGAGGCGGTCGGCGACGCGATGGCCCGGGCGCTGCCGGCCGATTCGCCGATCCTCGACACCTATCGCCGGCGCGTCGAGGAGCTGCTCGCGCTCGAGCAGCGGGCCACCGGCAGCGCCGAGGACGAACGCCGGGTCAGCGCGCTCGAGGCCGAGATCCAGCGTCTCATCGGCGGCGCCGACGAGCTGATCCGCACGCCCCGCTCGGTCCCGGCGACCACGGCGCAGCGGAAGGAGATCGCCGCGGCGCGGACGCTGCTCCGCCCGCGCCGGCGGCTGTTCCGGAGCCTCGGCCAGACCGCGGCCGGGCTGGTCCTGATCGGCGCGGGGCTGCTCGGGGCCCTCTACCTCTACGACAGCCGGCTCGCGGTGCGGGTCGACCGCGAGCTCGACCGCTACGTCGGCGGGCTGCGCTCGAGCGTCGAGCGGCTGCACGGCGAGCTGAGCGCGCAGGTCGACGCCAACCGGGCCGAGCAGGCGCGCCTCGAGGGGCTGCAGGACGCGCTCGAGGCCGACATCGCCTCGCTGAGCGACAGGATGAGCGAGTCGCTCACCACGATGATGGCGCTCCGGGAGAACGCCACCGCCGAGCTGGAGCGCCGCCTGGACGAGAAGGCCGGCGCCGTCGCGGGGATGCTGGACCAGGCTGCGCGCCGCGCGGCCGAGCTCGGCGAGAGCGTCGAGGAGGTGAGCGGGCAGATCGTCGCCCTCGAGCAGGCGATGCCCGCCCTCGGCGACCGCCTCACCCGTCTCGCGGCCGAGGCCGAGCAGAGCCAGACCGCTTTCACCGAGGTGACGAGCCGGCTCGCCGCCCTCGACAGCCTCGCCCCGGAGATCGAGGAGCTGGCGGCGAGCCGTCGCGCCGCGCTGGAGGAGGCGATCGGGCGCGAGCGCAGCCAGCTCGAGGGCCTGGGCGAGAAGATCGCGGCGTTGAGCTCGGACTACCAGCAGTCGCAGAGCCAGCTCGCCGGCGCCCAGCTCGCGGTCGATCATGAGCTGACCAAGGTCGCCGAGCAGCGGGCGGCGATGGAGAAGGCGGTCGCCGGGATGCGGTCCGCGCGCGACGGGGCGAGCGCGCTTCGAGAGGAGGTCGAGCTCGAGCTGGCCGGCGCCAGGAAGCAGGTGCGCGTGCGGACCGACCAGGTGCTGGGCGGCCTCGCGGAGAAGGCGGATCTCGCGGTCCTGCGCAGCGACGACGTCCTGAAGCGGGCGGAGAAGCGGGTGGCGCAGGAGCTCGAGGCCGCGGCCGCGGAAGCCCTCGCGGGGCACGCATCGGCGCGCGAGCGCGAGCTCGCGGGGCTGGCCGAGGACGTGGCGCGGACCCGCGCCGAGCTCGACCGGACCCGCGACGGCCTGATCGACAGCTGGAAGCGCATGGACGAGGACGCCCTCGAGCGGCATCAGGCGCTGCTCGCCGACCTCGACCGCTACGCCGCCGAGGTCGAGGCGCGGGTTGCGGAGCTAATGGCGGCCCTCAACGTCATGGTCGCGGCCGAGGAGCGTCGCCCCCGCTGACCTCGCCGGCCTGACCTTGCCACCCCGGCGGGGCCGGACGACAATGCCGCGCCATGACCGACGACTTCATCCTGCGCCCCGAGCCGGACGATCCGACCCTCACCCGGACGGTCGCGGGCGTCGACCACGAAGGCAACCGGGTCGAGGCCGCGGTGGTCCACGAGCGGCCGCTGACCCTGTTCCTGAACCGCCAGGAGATCGTCACCATGATGACGATCGGCGACCGTCCGGAGGACCTGGCGGTCGGCTACCTCCTGAACCAGGGCATGCTGCAGGCCGACGACGAGATCACGGGCATCGACGTCGATCCCGAGCTCGAGGCGGTCGTGGTCCGGACCCGGCGCGAGACCGACTACGAGGAGAAGCTCGGCAAGAAGATCCGCACCTCCGGCTGCGCCCAGGGCACCGTGTTCGGCGACCTGATGGAGCGGATCGACGAGGTCCGGTTCCCGGCCGACGCGGTGCTCAGGACGTCCTGGCTGTACGCGCTGACGAGGAAGATCAACACCTGCCCGAGCCTGTACCTCAAGGCCGGCGCGATCCACGGCTGTGTGCTGTGCGAGGCCGACCGGCCATTGATCTACATGGAGGACGTCGGCCGGCACAACGCGGTCGACAAGATCGCGGGCTTCATGTTCCGGAACGGGATCGGCGCCGACGGCAAGATCTTCTACACCACCGGGCGCCTGACCTCGGAGATGGTGATCAAGACCGCGCTGATGCGGATCCCGATCCTGATCTCGCGCTCCGGCTTCACGGCCTGGGGCGTCGAGCTCGCCCAGGAGGTCGGACTGACGCTGATCGGGCGTGCGCGCGGGCGGCGCTTCCTGGCGCTCGCCGGCGAGGAGCGGATCGTGTTCGACGGCGATCCCCACGCCGCAGCCGACGAGCCTCGGCACCTCCGCCGCAAAGCCGCCGAAGACGACGCGGCGGCCTGACGCGGCGCCTCGGGCACACGAACAGCCCCGGCCCCACCCCCGTGCCGCCGGTCGTCTACTAGGAGATGAACATAGCTTGTCGACATCTACTACAATAGCCGCAAGGTTTTTGTAGATTACGCGCCGATGGTCTTCAGCTGAGCTGGCGGTACCAGCGCG
>DASUSF010000341.1:0-5077 GCA_036375275.1 Geminicoccaceae bacterium
CCTCATCCTGAGGACCGGGATCCGAGACCCGTTCGTCCTGCAGACGTGATCACCCGCGACGGCCGGGCGCGGCGTGCGCCTCGTAGCCGGCGCTGCGGTCAGGCCCGGAGGTCCCGGAGCTCGTCGACCTCGAGGTGCTCCAACCCCGGCCGCGGACCAGCCGCCAGCCGGTCACGCAGCAGGTGGGGGCGGAGGTCGATGCCGGCGAGGTCGGACAGCTCGATCCAGCGGAGCCGGAGGTCGGGCTCGGCGCCCGCGAACTCGCCCTCTTCGGCATAAGCCGGGCCGGTGGCGAGATCGACGTCGTAGACGAACCCGATCTCCTGGAATCGGCGCCGGCCGAAGGCGAACCGGTTCTCGACCACGAACAGCAGCCGCCCGACCCGCAGACGCGCCGCGCCGAGCTCCTCCCGGAGCTCGCGGACGAGCGCCCGCCTCGAAAGTTCCCCGGAGTCGATCCGCCCACCCGGGAGCGCCCAGAAGGGATCACCGACCGACCGGCCGAGGAGAATCCGGCGATCGCGGACGATGACCGCGGCTGCGCGCAGGCGGACCGCCTCGGCAAGCCCCGATGTTCTCATCCGGCGTTCCTTTCGCAGGTGCAGCATCCACTCTATTGACGGAATATCAAGCCGATGTATGCGGTCCTGATCCTGCCCGGGTCGGCAAAAAAGAGGCCCGGTGGGTGACCACCGGGCCTGCAGGCTTGGGAGGAGGAAGTTAAACGAGCCCCGGGACGCGTCGGCGCCTCCCCGTCATGGGATCACGAGCAGCCCGTGGTCGAGCCGCAGGTGTCGCACTTCAGGCAGGTGCCGCTGCGCACCAGGGTAAAATTGGCGCAGCTCGGGCACGGGTCGCCCTCGTACCCCTTGAGCCGCGCCAACTTCGCCTGAGCCAGCCGGTCCGTGAACGCGGCGGGCTCAGCCGATTCGGTGAGCGCGAACGCGGCGCCGACGCTCTCGCCCCGGCGGGGATAGCTGGTCCCGCCGGAAGGGGTGGCGTCGCCGCGCGTCGTGTCGTCGCTCGAGGAGGTTCCGCCTCTCAGCAGGCGGAGGTTGCCGCGCACGTAGCCGGTGCTGGCGATGCGCGCGATCGAGTGGTCGTGCTGGAGGTTCCGCTCCTTCTCGCCCGAGCCGATGCTGTCGCTCCTGAGCTCGTTCGGGTCGACGTGGGCGAGGTCCGTCCGGTCGAGGTAGGAGATCGCCAGCTCGCGGAAGATGTAGTCGAGCACCGAGCTCGCCATCTTGACCGTGTCGTTGCCCTGCACCGGGCCGCTCGGCTCGAAGCGGGTGTAGGCGAAGGCGTCGACGAACTCCTCGAGCGGCACGCCGTACTGCAGCCCGACCGAGATCGCGATCGCGAAGCTGTTCATCAGTGAGCGGAAGGCGGCGCCTTCCTTGTGCATGTCGATGAAGATCTCGCCGAGTTGGCCGTCCTCGTACTCGCCGGTCCTGAGATACACCTTGTGCCCGCCGACCACCGCCTTCTGGGTGTAGCCCTTGCGCCGGTTGGGCAGGCGGTGACGGGCGGCGACCGCCCGCGCGGCCAGCTGCTCCGCGGCCCGCATCACCGCGGCCGGCGCGGCCGCCGCGGCCTCGTCGTCCTCGTCCTCGTCGTCGTCCAGGGCCGCCTCGATCACGCTGGAGGAGAGCGGCTGGGAGAGCTTCGAGCCGTCCCGGTACAGCGCCATCGCCTTGAGGCCGAGCTGCCAGGCCTCGAGGTAGGCCTGGCCGCAGTCCTCGATGGTGGCCGCGGCCGGCATGTTGATGGTCTTCGAGATCGCGCCCGAGATGAACGGCTGCGCCGCGGCCATCATCCGGATGTGGCTCGAGGTCTGGAGGAAGCGCTTGCCGAGCCGGCCGCAGGGATTGGCGCAGTCGAACACCGGCAGGTGCTCGTCCTCGAGATGCGGCGCGCCTTCGACCGTCATCGCGCCGCAGCAGTAGAGGTTCGCGGCCTCGATCTCGGCGCCGCTGAACCCGAGGTGGCGGAGCAGGTCGAACTCGAAGTCGGCGAGCTGCGCGTCGCTCACATCCAGCACCTCGCGGCAGAACTCGACCCCGAGGGTGAACTGGTTGAAGGCGTACTTGATGTCGAAGGCGCTCGGCAGCGCGCGCTCCAGCCGCTCGAGTGCCTCGGCGGTGAACCCCTTGGCGGCGAGCGTCTCGTGGTCGACCGCCGGCGCGCCCTTGAGCGTGCCCCGGCCGACCGCGTAGCGCACCACGTCGTCGATCTGCTCCGGCCCGTAGCCCAGGCTCTCGAGCGCCCGCGGCACCATCCGGTTGATGATCTTGAAGTAGCCGCCGCCGGCCAGCTTCTTGAACTTGACCAGCGCGAAATCGGGCTCGATCCCGGTGGTGTCGCAGTCCATCACGAGGCCGATCGTGCCGGTCGGCGCGATCACCGAGACCTGCGCGTTCCGAAAGCCGTAGGTCTCGCCGAGCTCCAGCGCCCGGTCCCAGGCGCCACGCGCCGCCTCGACCAGGCCCGCCTCCGGCACCCGCGTGGCGTCGAGCGGCACCGGGCGGACGGCCAGGCTCTCGTAGTCCCGCTTCTCGCCGTGCGCCGCGCGGCGGTGGTTGCGGATCACCCGGAGCATGCCGTCCCGGTTCGGCCCGTAGCCGGCGAACGGCCCGAGCTCCTTCGCCATCTCGGCCGAGACCGCATACGCGGTTCCGGTCATCAGCGCGGTGATCGCGCCGGCGTACGCCCGCCCCTTGTGGCTGTCGTAGGCGATGCCCGAGGCCATCAGGAGGCCGCCGAGGTTGGCGTAGCCGAGCCCGAGGGTGCGGTAGCGCCAGGACAGCTCGGCGATTCGCTCGGCCGGGTACTGCGCCATCATCACCGAGATCTCGAGCACCATGGTCCAGAGCCGGACCGCGTGCGCGAACCGCTCGTGCGCGAAGCTGCCGTCGTCCTCGAGGAAGGTGATCAGGTTGAGCGACGCCAGGTTGCACGCCGTGTCGTCGAGGAACATGTACTCCGAGCACGGGTTCGAGGCGTTGATCCGGCCGGAGGCGGGGCAGGTGTGCCACTCGTTGATCGTGGTGTCGTACTGGACGCCGGGATCGGCGCTGCCCCAGGCCGCCTCGGCGATCCGCGCCCAGAGGTCCCGCGCCGGCAGCGTCTTCGCGACCTTGCCGTCGGTCCGCCGGATGAGCTGCCACTCGCGATCCTCGAGCACCCGCTCCAGGAAGTCGCTGGTCACCCGGACCGAGTTGTTCGAGTTCTGCCCGGCGACGGTCAGGTAGGCGTCGGAATCCCAGTCGGTGGTGTAGGTCGGGAGCTCGATCCGGGTGTAGCCCTGCCGCGCATACTGCACCGCCTGCTGCAGCGCGCCGTCCGGCAGCAGCGCCTGGCGCGCCGCCTTGAGGGTGCGCTTGAGCTCGCGGTTCTGCTTCGGGTCGAACCGCGCGTCGCCGTCGAGCCCGGTCGCGTGGCAGGCGGCCATGACCGCGTTCATGTGCCGGGCGAGCAGCCTCGAGCCCGCGACCAGCGCGGCCACCTTGCGCTCCTCGGCGACCTTCCAGCCGACGAAATCCAGGACGTCCGGATGGTCGGCGTCGACCACCACCATCTTGGCCGCACGCCGGGTGGTGCCGCCGGACTTGATCGCCCCGGCCGCCCGGTCGCCGATCTTGAGGAAGCTCATCAGCCCCGACGACTTGCCGCCGCCGGACAACGGCTCGTCCTCGCCCCGGAGCGCCGAGAAGTTGGTGCCGGTGCCGGAGCCGTACTTGAACAGCCGGGCCTCGCGCACCCAGAGGTCCATGATCCCGCCCGGGTTCACGAGGTCGTCCTGGATGCTCTGGATGAAGCAGGCGTGGGGCTGCGGCCGCTCGTAAGCGGAGTCCGACCGCC
The DNA here is from genome assembly GCA_036375275.1 of Geminicoccaceae bacterium. GTDB lineage: Bacteria > Pseudomonadota > Alphaproteobacteria > Geminicoccales > Geminicoccaceae > DASUSF01. The sequence continues at coordinate 3,862 of DASUSF010000341.1, forward strand.
TGACCTCGCCGGTCGCAGCGTCCGGATAGAAGTGGCCCTGCGCGGGGCCGTCGATGCCGTAGGCCCAGTGCAGGCCGGTGTTGAACCACTGCGGTGAGTTCGGCGCCGCGACCTGCTTCGCCAGCATGTGGCGGTGCTCGTCGTAGAACGCCCGGGCGTCCTCCTCACGGTCGAAGTAGCCGCCCTTCCAGCCCCAGTAGGTCCAGGTCCCGGCGAGCCGGTCGAAGACGTGCCGGGCCGACGTCTCGCCGCCGGTCCGCTCACCCTCAGGCAGCTCGCGCAAGGCCTCGATGTCGGGCTCGCGCCGCTGCAGCCACTCCGGGACGCCGTGGTCCACGACCGGCCTGAGGCGCCGCGGCACCCCCGCCTTCCGGAAATACTTCTGGGCGAGCACGTCGACCGCGACCTGCGACCACGCGCTCGGCACCTCGACGTCCTCGAGGCGAAACACGACCGATCCGTCGGGGTTCCGGATCTCGCTGGTCGCGGTCCTGAACCCGATCCCGTCGTACGGCGAGGCTCCCGCCGTGGTGTAAACCCGCTCGATCCTCATCAACCACTCTCCGACACGGCATTCATCTCCGGCTCGCCGTCCGACGGTGCCACCGTCCCGCCCGGGTCAGCTCCATTCCCGCTCTTCCGGTCGCCCGCCGGACCGCAGATCACATGTCGGATCAGGGCGAATCAGCCTGGTCGGAGTCCAACTCATTCAACCAGACTGTTCTTATGCCGATCGACGATCCACGGCAACGGGCATTCTGACCTCCACTCGGCGGGCTCCGGTCCGGGCGACCTGCCTCCGGCCCCTGCCGCTCCGCCAAAGCACAGTTCCTTCAAGCGGATAGCCGAAGACCGGCGGCGTCGCATGGGCCCGCGGCGCGCCGCCAGCCAAACCCGGCCGCGCCCTCTCCATCACCATATATAGGGGCCACGGCGGCTTGGCAAACATCATGTTGTGTTTCCGGTCCACCCCGGCGCCCTCCACCGGAAGTTTTTCCAGGGTCGCGCCGGCGCCGGCGCTCCGCCTGATGGAGTTGGAGCCCGGGGTGGCCGGGCCGCGCGGTGGAGGCGCCGGCGCTCCGCCCTCCAGTTGAGCCGCGCCTCAATCGCTGGAGTTGGAACGGAACCGGAACGAACTCCGGCTTATCCACAGGGCGCCCGCGCCTCTGAGGTGTTGGGCTTTCCGTCCCATCGAGCCGGGGGTGGACGCCGCCAC
>DASUSF010000342.1:0-4046 GCA_036375275.1 Geminicoccaceae bacterium
TGGGCAACAGCTTCCATGGTCCTCTCCTCTTCGAGATCTTAGGGTTGCGTCAAGGTGCTCAACGGGTGGCGCGCTACGCCGCGCTGGTCTGCCGGGCGTCCGCGCCCCCGTACTCGTCGTGACGGCGCACCCAGTCCATGATCTCCGTCTCGTTCCGCCCCCTGGGCGTGATGTCGAGATAGATGAAGGCGCCGATCGCCTCCTCGTTGCCGCGCGCGTAGCTGGAATAGGTGTGAAAGACGGCGCCGTTCTCGTCCTTGTAGAAGACGCTGAGCCCGGGCAGCTCGTCGTAGCCTTCGACCATGCCGTAGTTGTAGTCGACCTTGCCCTTCGCCAGCTCTTCCTTCGTGAACGAGACGTGGAAGTCGTGGTTGAAGTCGCTGCCATAGGACGAGACCCATGGCGCCTTCCAGCCCATGCGCTTCCGGTATGACTCGAGCTTCTCCAGGGGCGCGCGCGAGACCCGGACGTAGGCGACGTCGTGGTTCTCGAGATGGACGATGGCGCCCTCGGCGTGATCGGCCTCGAGCGAGCAGCTCGGGCAGCCGGCCTCCCAGTCCGGAGCGAACATGAAGTGATGGATGATGAGCTGGCTGCACCTGCCGAACAGGTCGGCCAGCGTCTTCCTGCCGTCCGGCGCGTCGAAGGCATAGTCCTTCTCGATCTTCACCCATGGCAGGGCACGTCGCTCGGCGCTGACGAGGTCGCGCATGCGGGTGAGCGCCTTCTCGTTCCTGAGATGCGCCTTGCGCGCGGCGAGCCACTCGTCGCGAGAGACGGCGCGCGCGGCGGGATCGACGATGTCGGCTCCGCCCTGGGCTCCGCCGATGGCTACGGTCATGTCGGTCTCCTCCGATGGATCAGGCTCGTCGAGGCGTGACCCGGAACGACTGCCCCGAGGACGACCGGCGCGGCGGCGGCCCGACAGGGGCAAGCACTTTTTTTCGTCGCGCTCAGCGCTCGCGGCGGGGCGACTGCCGCGGGCCCTTCGACCCGGTGTCCTCGAGAAGGCGGTCGAGGTGCAGCCTGATGTGGGCGGCTTCCGCCGCCGTGTGGGCGAGCCCGATGGCGCGCTCGAAGGCGACCCGCGCCTCGCCGGCGCGGCCGAGCTCGCCGAGCAGCGCGCCCCGCAGCCCATGGAAGTGGAAGTACCCCGACAACCGCTCGGCGAGCGGCTCGACCATGGCGAGCGCTGCCTCCGGGCCATGCAGCCTGGCGACGGCGACCGCGCGGTTGAGGGTGACCACGGGCGACGGCTGCAGCGCCTCGAGCGCGGCATAGAGCCGGTCGATCTCCCCCCAGTCGGTGTCCTCGGGCCGGGCCGCCCTGGCGTGAACGGCGGCGAGCGCCGCCTGCACCTGGTACGGGCCCGAACGTCGGTGGCGGAGCGCCTTCTCCACCAGCACCAGCCCCTCGGCGATCATCGGGGCGTCCCAGGCGGTGCGATCCTGATCCTCCAGGAGGACGATCGCGCCCTCGGCATCGAGGCGCGCGCGGGCGCGGGCATGCTGCAGGAGGAGCAGGGCCGTGAGGCCCATGAGCTCGGGCTCCCCCGGAAACAGCCTGAGCAGCAGCCGGGCCAGCCGGATGGCCTCGTCGCAGAGCGGCACCCGGACATGAGCTTCGCCGCCGCTCGCCGAGTAACCCTCGTTGAACAGGAGGTAGATCATGGCGGCGACGGCGCCGAGCCGCTCGGCCCGCTCCGGCCCGCCTGGAGTCTCGAAGGGGACCCGTGCCGCCGCGACCCGGCGCTTTGCCCGCGTGATCCGCTGCTCCATGGCGCTCTCGCTCACCAGGAAGCCGCGCGCGATCTCCCTGACCGAGAGCCCGGAGACGATGCGCAGCGCGAGCGCGATCTGCTGGGTCGCCGGCAGGTCGGGATGGCAGCAGATGAACAGCAGCCGGAGCACGTCGTCCTGGTAGTGCGAGCTGTCCAGCCGTTCGGCGATCGCCGCCTCGGCATCGTCCAGGTCCGAGATGAGCTCGTCGGCGGGCAGCGGCTCCTCGATGCTCCGGCGGCGCACCTCGTCGAGCGCGGCGTTCCGCCCGACGAGGATGAGCCACGCGGCGGGGTCGCGCGGCGGGCCGTTGACGGGCCAGTGCTTCAAGGCCCGGAGGCAGGCTTCCTGGAAGGCCTCCTCGGCCCGGTCGAGGTCGCGGAAGTAGCGCAGCAGCGCGCCGAGCGCCTGGGGACGGGCGGAGGCCAGCGCCGCGTCGATCCAGTCGAGCTGGCTCACGCCGCCCCGCCCCGGGGGTGGAACAGCGAGATCGGGCGGATCTCGAGCGCGCTCCGAAGTCCGGCGGCCGTCCGCGGCGCCAGGAGGAGGCGGGCCGCCTCGATGGCCTCGTCCAGGGTCGCGCAGTCGACGACGTAGAAGCCGAGGAGCTGCTCCTTCGTCTCGGCGAACGGGCCGTCGATCACCAGAGGCTCGGTGCCGGCCCGGACGGTCGTCGCGGCGGTGGTCGGCATCAGGCGGGCGACCGGGCCGAGCTGGTCGGCGAGCTTCCGCCGCACCACCGCGAGCTCCGCCATGAGCGCGTCGTCCGCCTCCCTGCTCAGAGCGGCGACCGCGCCTTCGTCGTGGTAGCAGAGGATCGCATAGTGCATGTCCATCCCTCCTCGATGCGCGCCGGGCGGGTGTCACCCGGAGGACGGGCCAGTATGCCCGATCCCGACACGGCCAGAACGGCGACGCCGCCGCGGTCAGTCCACCACGAGCCGGCCCCAGCTGGCGGCGTGGTCGATCCGGATCGCGACCACCGGCAGCTCTTCGATGCGCATCGCCGCAAGCTGGGGATACCTGGCGCGGAGAGCGGCCTGCGCCCGGCCGTGCTCGGGGCCGGACGCGAGGATCGCCGCGGTCCCCCGGATCATCACCCAGCCGAGCCGGCTCCAGTCCTCGTCATAGCGGTCGACGACCAGCGCCGCGACCGGGTTCGCCCGGAGGTTCGAGAGCCGCTTGAGCCTCGCGCCAGGGGTCCGTTTCGGCTTCTCGTCGATGGTGAAATAGACCGTGTCTCCGGCGAGCGCATAGCAGATCGGGACCACATGCGGGCGGCCCGCCGCATCGGCGGTTGCCAGCCGGGCGACCCGCTGCTCATCTAGAAAGCGTCGTTGCTCGTCCGTCAGCATGACGTGGCGCCGCCACTCCCTTGCAGAGGATACCAACATGGACGTCGGACTGGTCATACCGACCCGCGGCCCGCTCGCGACGCCCGAAGCGATCGCAACGCTGGTCCGCCGGGCCGAGGAGCTCGGCTTCGCGCACCTCGCGGTCTCCGACCACCTGATCGTGCCGCGCGCGATCGGCTCGCGCTATCCGTACTCGGAGTCGGGGGCCTGGGCCGGCGCGGCGTCGGGCGAGTGCCTCGAGCAGTTCACGCTGCTGGCCTATCTGGCGGCGCTGAGCCGCAGCATGCGCCTGATCACCGCAGTCGCGGTGACGCCCTATCGTGGCGCCGTGCACACCGCCAAGATCGCGACCACGATCGACCTTCTCTCCGGAGGTCGGATGGTCCTCGGCGTCGGGGCCGGCTGGCTCAAGGAGGAGTTCGACGCCCTCAACGTCCCGCCGTTCGAGGAGCGGGGCCGGGTCACCGACGAGTACCTGCAGGCGTTCAGGATCCTGTGCGCCGAGGACGACCCATCCTTCGAGGGCCGCCACGTGCAGTTCGCCAACGTCAGCTTCCTGCCCAAGCCGGTCCAGAAGCCCCACCCCCCGATCTGGGTCGGGGGCGAAAGTCCGCCGGCGCTGCGTCGCGCCGTCCGCTACGGCGACACGTGGTTCCCGATCGGCAACAACCCGCGTCATCGGCTCGACACCGTCGCGCGCTTCGAGGACGGCGTCCGCCGCCTGCATCGGACCGCCGAGCAGAACGGCCGCGACCCCGGCACCATCGGCCTCGCGTTCTATGCCAACTGGTTCGACGAGAGCAAAACCCTCCAGGTCGACGACGGCCAGCGTCACCTCCTGACCGGGAGCGCTCGCGAGATCGCCGAAGACATCGTGGCGCTCGAGGGGGTGGGAGTGCGCGACCTCGTCCTC
>DASUSF010000343.1:0-6386 GCA_036375275.1 Geminicoccaceae bacterium
CTGCGATGCCCAGCAGCCGCCCCGGCCACTGGTCGACCATCACCAGCAGCACGTTCGGCCGCGTGTCGCCTTCGCCCATGCCTCGCTCCTCCCCGGTGGTCCTGGTTCGCTGGCGCCACATGCGCGGGCACGCTTGTAGCACGGCTGCGCGGCGCGTCAGCCCCGGGACGGGTACGCCCCCGGACGCGCCGACGTGAGCGCCTGCCGGCCTCCGACCCGCGGCTCCCGAGGCGCTGCGGCCACCGCGGATGCATGCAAGTCACATCCGTCCCGACGAGCCGAATTCGACCGGAACGATCACCGGCAGATCACGTTGAGCGGCCGAGGATCAGGTGGAGGAGGTAGCCATGAGCACGCGTTACTTTGCGCTTGCCTACGGGATCGTCTTTCTGCTGGTGGGAATCGCCGGGTTCGTTCCGGGCCTGGTCACGCCGCCACAACCCACCGCCGACGTGGCGGCCGACACCGGTTTCGGGCGCCTGTTCGGGCTGTTCCCGGTCAACCTCTGGCACAACCTCGTGCACGTCGCATTCGGCATCTGGGGCCTCGCCGCTTACCGGACCTTCTCGGCCGCCCGCACCTATGCCCGCGCGGTGGCGGTGATCTATGCCGTCCTCGCGGTGATGGGGCTGATCCCAGTGCTCAACACCACCTTCGGCCTGATCCCGCTCTACGCGCACGACGTCTGGCTGCACATCGTGCTCGCCGCCGTCGCGGCCTACTTCGGATTCTTCGGTCCGGCGGAACCCGCCGAAGGTCGCACCGTGACGAGCCGGCGCACGTGAACCGCCGCCCCGGCGGACGGACCGGCCCGGCCCTCGGGCTCCTGTGCCCGACCGGCCGGGCCGGATCAGCCAGAAGGCGCGGCGCCCTGGCGGTGCGCGGCCAGTCAGCGGGGAAGGTCAGCGGCGGAACTTGACCTCGACGGTGCCGAGGGCGCCGAAGTCGGCGACCGCCTGCTGCTCCGCCTCCACCGGCGTCAGCCCGGTGCAGGTGCCGGTCGAAATCACCTCGCCGGTCCTGAGCCCGCGGCCCCGCTCGTGCATCTTGGACGCGAACCAGATCAGCGCGTTGAGGGGATGGCCGAGCACCGCGACGCCGGTCCCCTTCGCCTTCTCGAGGCCGTCGACCACCAGCTTCACCTCGTGCCGGTCGAGGTCGAGGTCCTGCCAGTCCCGGATCTCCTGGCCGAGCACCAGCGCGCCGTTGGCGCCGCAGTCCGCGGTGATCTGGAGGCCGCCGTAGGCCTTGAAGTCGTCGAGACGGGTGCTGATCACCTCGATCGCCGGCACCACCGCCTGGACCGACTCGATGATCCGCTCGCGGCCATATGGCTCCTCGCGCGCCGGCAGGTCGCGCCCGAGGCGGAAGGCGAACTCGCATTCCAGCGCCAGCATGTGGAAGCTGGCCGCCGACGGCTCGGCCGGACTGCGGAAGATCGCCGGCGAGAAGACGGGCCCGAAGAACGGCTCGCTCACGCCGAGCATCTTCTGCGCCGCCGCCGAGGTGCAGCCGACCTTCCAGCCACCGACCCCGAGGCCGGACCTGAGGACGAACGCGTCCTGGACCAGGTAGGCTTCGTCGAAGGTCGCGGGTGCGCCCGCCTCCGGCAGCCCAGGGATCGGGCGCATCTCCCGCCGCGCCGCCAGCATCGCTTCCACCGCCTCGCCCACGCCTTCGGGCGTCATGTGCTTCCTCCGTGATCGTTACGTGAGCCGCGAACTAGTATAGCACCCTGCGGCCCGAACCCCGCATCCAGCGTCGTCGCGCGGGGCGCGCGTCCGGCCGTCCGTCGGCCCGCTTGCCCCGAAAGGGAAAGCAATCAGAGATGATCGGGAACGGCGCGACGGGCTGCACCGCGCCGTCAAGCTGCCGGCGTCCGGTTGGAAGATCGCGACAGGTCCGGCGTGGCCTGTCCGGTAGCTGCGGCATAGAGCACGTCTGGGTCGAGGTCAGCACCATTCGGCCAGCGCACACACCCGAGTTCGTGGTCGACCTCGACCCGGCCAAACACCTCAGGATCGCGAAGCGGCGCGAACACGCCTCGGAAGGGAACCATGTCCCGGACGTCGACCTCGCCTTCGGCACCATCCTCGAACTTCAAACGGAGGCGATAGCCTTCGATCACCGTGACCTCCACGACATCCTGCAACATCGTGCTACTCCAGCGGCGCGATCTTGTTGAGCGCCGAATGCCGCCGCGCCAGATTCCAGTTCGCGAGAAGCTCGGCCTGATGCTGCGCGGCCCACTCGACCACCAGACCAAGGACCCGCGGAGCAAGATCACCCTTGAGGATCGAAAGCGTCTCGATGTCCATGACGGCGCGCTGCCGCCCGTACCGCACGTGGAAATGGGGTGGTCACTGTAGAACATCGCGACGACGATGCCAAAGAACCGGCTGATCTCTGGCATCGATCCCGCTGGCCACGAGCGCCGCCGACGAACCTGTCGACGAAGGTCAGCCGCGCGCGGAGGCGGCCTCGATCTGGGCTTCGGCGATCGCGACCTCGCGTTCGGAGCGCTCGCGCTCGAGATCGTCCCTCGCCTCCGTGAGGTCGTCCCGGGCGTCCCTGAGGCGCTGCTCGGCGCTGCCGCGGTCGATCTCCTCCACCGGCATCGCCTCCTCGGCGAGGACGATGCAACCCTTCTCGTTGACCTCGGCGAAGCCGCCGCCGACGAAGATCCGCTCGGACACCGCGTTGCCCTCCCAGATCTCGAGGACCCCCGGGCGCAGCAGCGAGAGCAGCGGGCTGTGCTGCGGCAGCACGCCGAAGTCGCCGGCGGCGCCAGGGCAGACCACCATGTCGACCTCGCCGGAGGCGAGCTGCCGCTCCGGCGAGACCAGCTCGAACCGGACCTTGTTCGGATCGCCCTCGTCGGCCATGCGCCTACGCCTCGGCCGCCATGCGCTTGGCCTTCTCGACCGCCTCCTCAATGTTGCCGACCATGTAGAACGCGGCCTCGGGCATGTCGTCGTACTCGCCGGCGACGATCCCCTTGAAGCCCTTGATCGTGTCCTCGAGGTCGACCAGCTTGCCGGGCGATCCGGTGAACACCTCGGCGACGAAGAACGGCTGGCTGAGGAAGCGCTGGATCTTGCGCGCCCGGGCCACGACCAGCTTGTCCTCCTCGCTGAGCTCGTCCATGCCGAGGATCGCGATGATGTCCTGGAGCGCCTTGTAGCGCTGCAGGGTCTCCTGCACGTCGCGCGCGACCCGGTAGTGTTCTTCGCCAACCGTCTGCGGCTCGAGGATGCGCGAGGTCGAGTCCAGCGGGTCGACGGCCGGGTAGATGCCGAGCTCGGCGATCTGCCGGGACAGCACGGTGGTGGCGTCGAGGTGGGCGAAGGTGGTCGCCGGCGCCGGGTCGGTGAGGTCGTCCGCCGGCACGTAGATCGCCTGCACCGAGGTGATCGAGCCCTTGTTGGTCGAGGTGATCCGCTCCTGGAGCGCGCCCATGTCGGTGCCGAGCGTCGGCTGGTAGCCCACGGCCGAGGGGATGCGGCCGAGCAGCGCGGAGACCTCCGAGCCCGCCTGGGTGAAGCGGAAGATGTTGTCGATGAACAGGAGCACGTCCTGGTTCTCGGCGTCGCGGAAGTACTCGGCGACGGTGAGGCCGGTGAGCCCGACCCGGGCGCGGGCGCCGGGCGGCTCGTTCATCTGGCCGTAGATCAGCGACACCTTGGACTCGCTGATGTTCTCGAGGTTGATCACGCCGGATTCGATCATCTCGTGGTAGAGGTCGTTGCCCTCGCGGGTGCGCTCGCCGACGCCGGCGAACACCGAGACGCCGCCGTGCGCCTTCGCGACGTTGTTGATCAGCTCCATGATCAGCACCGTCTTGCCGACCCCGGCGCCGCCGAACAGGCCGATCTTGCCGCCCTTGGGGTAGGGCGTCAGCAGGTCGACGACCTTGATCCCGGTGACCAGGACCTCGGTCTCGGTCGACTGATCGACGAACAACGGCGCCGGCGCGTGGATCGGCATGGTGGTCCTGGCGTCGACCGGTCCCCGCTCGTCGACCGGCTCGCCGATCACGTTCAGGATCCGGCCGAGCGTGGCCCGCCCGACCGGCACCTCGATCGGCGCGCCGGTGTCGATCACCTCCTGGCCCCGGGTCAGACCCTCGGTGCCGTCCATGGCGATCGTCCGGACGGTCGATTCGCCGAGGTGCTGCGCCACCTCGAGCACCAGCTTGTTGCCCCGGTTGTCGGTGTGCAGCGCGTTCAGGATCTCCGGCAGATGACCGTCGAACTGGACGTCGACGACCGCGCCCATGACCTGCGCGACCTTGCCGGACTGGACGTTCTCTTGAGCGGTGGCCATGCCTGTTCCCTCGGAAGGTACGGTCTAGAGCGCTTCGGCGCCCGAGATGATCTCGGTGAGCTCGGTGGTGATCTGGGCCTGACGGGTGCGGTTGTAGACGATCGAGAGGCGGTCGATCATGTCGCCCGCGTTGCGGGTCGCGTTGTCCATGGCGGTCATCCTGGCGCCCTGCTCGCTCGCCGCGTTCTCGACCAGCGCGCCGAAGATCTGCACCGCGAGGCTCCGCGGCAGCAGCTCCTTCAGGATCACCTCCTCCTCCGGCTCGAACTCGTAGACCGCCTTGATCTCGTCGTTGCCGTTCCGCCCCTCGTCGGCCTCGCCCGCGGCTTCGACCGGGATCAGCTGCTTGAAGGTCAGGATCTGGGTGATCGCCGACTTGAACCGGTTGTAGACGATGGTGCAGACATCGAACTCGCCGGCATGGAACATCTCCTCCACCCGGCGCGCGATCGCCACCGCCTCGTCGTAGGCGATCCGCTGGCGGCCGACCCCCTCGATCGTGTCGATGATCAGCTCGCCGTGCTCGCGCCGGAGCATGTCCCGCGCCTTGCGCCCGATGCACAGGATCCTGACCTGCCTGCCGGCCTCGCGCAGCTCGCGGACCCGCCGGCGGGCGCCGCGGACGATCGAGCTGTTGAAGCCGCCGCAGAGGCCGCGGTCCGCGGTCGCGACGATCAGGAGGTGCGTGTCCTCCCTGCCGGTGCCGCCGAGCAGCGGGGGCGCGCTCTCCGGATCGGCGACCCCGGCGGCGAGGTTCATGAGCATCTCGCGCATCCGCTCGGCGAAGGGACGCGAGGCCTCCGCCTGCTCCTGGGCGCGCCGGAGCTTGCTCGCGGCCACCATCTTCATGGCGCTGGTGATCTTCTGCGTCTGCTTGACCGAGTTGATCCGGCCACGGAGCTCCTTGAGGCTCGCCATGGGGCTTACGCGAAGCTCTCGGTATACCGGCCGACCAGCTCCTTGAGCTGCTTCTCGGCGTCCTCGCTCAGCGCGCCGCTCTCGCGGATCGAGGTCATGATGCCCTGCCCGCTCGCCTCGAGCTCGCTCTTCAGGCCTTTTTCGTAGCGCACCACGTCGTCGACCCTGATCCGGTCGAGATAGCCGTTCACGCCCGCGTAGATGATGCACACCTGCATCTCGACCGGCATGGGTTGGTACTGGGGCTGCTTCAGAAGCTCGGTGAGGCGGGCGCCGCGATTCAGGAGCCGCTGGGTCGCCGCGTCGAGGTCGGATGCGAACTGCGCGAACGCCGCCATCTCGCGGTACTGGGCCAGCTCGAGCTTGATCCGCCCGGCGACCTGCTTCATCGCCTTGACCTGCGCGGCCGAGCCAACCCGCGACACCGACAGGCCGACGTTCACCGCCGGGCGGATGCCCTGGTAGAACAGGTCGGTTTCGAGGAAGATCTGGCCATCGGTGATCGAGATCACGTTGGTTGGGATGTAGGCCGAGACGTCGTTGGCCTGGGTCTCGACCACCGGCAGCGCGGTCAGCGAGCCGGCGCCGTGCTCCTCATTCATCTTGGCCGCCCGCTCGAGCAGGCGCGAATGGAGATAGAAGACGTCGCCCGGGAATGCCTCACGCCCCGGCGGGCGGCGCAGCAGAAGCGACATCTGGCGGTACGCGGTCGCCTGCTTGGAGAGGTCGTCGTAGACGATCAGGGCGTGCATGCCGTTGTCGCGGAAGTACTCGCCCATCGAGCAGCCGGCGTAGGGGGCCAGGAACTGCAGCGGGGCGGGGTCCGACGCGGTCGCGGCGACCACGATGGTGTAGTCCATCGCGCCGTGATCCTGGAGCAGCTTCACGACCTTGGCGACCGAGCTGCGCTTCTGGCCGATGGCGACGTAGACGCAGTAGAGCTGCTTCTTCTCGTCGCCGCTCTCGAAGTTCTGGCGCTGGTTGATGAAGGTGTCGAGGATGATCGCGGTCTTGCCGGTCTGGCGGTCGCCGATGATCAGCTCGCGCTGGCCGCGGCCGATCGGGATCAGGCTGTCGATCGCCTTGAGGCCGGTCTGCATCGGCTCGTGCACCGAGCGGCGCGGGATGATGCCGGGCGCCTT
>DASUSF010000344.1:0-26843 GCA_036375275.1 Geminicoccaceae bacterium
ATCAGGAAGGCGTACCCGGGTCACGCCAAGCGGGTCATGCTCGGCGTCTGGTCGTACCTTCGCCAGTTCATGTACACCAAGTTCGTGATCGTCACGGATGCCGACATCGACGCCCGCGACTGGAAGGACGTGATCTGGGCGCTCTCGACCCGGGTCGACCCCGCCCGCGACGTCACCATCCTCGAGCACACCCCGATCGACTACCTCGACTTCGCGAGCCCGGAGAGCGGGCTCGGCTCCAAGCTCGGGATCGACGCGACCGACAAGTGGCCGCCCGAGACAAAGCGGGAGTGGGGGCGGAAGATCCGGATGAGCGACGAGGTGATCGAAAAGGTCACCGCGCGCTGGGCCGACTACGGCCTGCCCGGCTCCGGTCGCCCGATCTGGAAGTGATCCTCGGGAGGTCGCTCCGGAGGCGGGTCGGCTCCGCGGTCCGCCCCGGCGTGGACAGGCGCCCCCGTGCCGCGCCATAGTGGACGCAACCCGAGATCGAGAGCTGAGGGAGCAAACCGATGGTGGCACGCAAGGCGGATGCCGAGTGGCAGGGCGACCTGCCCTCGGGCAGCGGCAAGATGAGCCTCGGCAGCGGCGCCTATTCCGGCGCGTACTCGTTCCGCTCGCGCTTCGAGAGCGGCGACGGCACCAATCCGGAAGAGCTGATCGCGGCCGCGCACGCCGGCTGCTTCTCGATGGCGCTCTCGCACGGGCTGGCTTCCGCCGGGCACAAGCCGGAGCGCGTCCACACGACCGCCACGGTGGAGCTCGAGAAGCAGGGCGAGGGCTTCGCGATCACGCGCATCCGCCTGGTCTGCGAGGCGCGGGTGCCGGGCATCGACGCGGCCACCTTCAAGCAGCAGGCCGAGACCGCCAAGACCGGCTGCCCGGTCTCGAAGGCGCTGTCGGCGACGCCGATCGAGCTCGACGCCCGGCTGCTCTGAGCGCGGGCGCGGCGGGGTCGGATGCGTCTTCGCCGCGTCGCGGCGTGCCACGGCCCTGGAGATCGGGAAGCAGCCGCCGCAGCGCGCGCCGAGGCGATCGCGTTCCCGGGGCGGCGTCGCACGCGCTGCTCCCGGCTCATGCGCATCGTCGCGCTCCTGCTCGTGGTCTCCGCCTGCGCCCGGGCCGAGGAGAACGCCGTGGAACGGATTCCGCTCGCCCTGCTCATGAAGACCGACCACCGGAACCCGGAGGACGTCCGGCGCGCGGCCGAGGCGGCCGCCGCCCTCGGCATCGAGATCACCGGTCACGGCCGGGCGAGCGTCAGCGGCCGGGTCTCGCCGGAGGTGTTCGAGCGGCTGTTCGGCGCCACCGCCGAGGAACTTCCGGCGGAATCGCCGGGTGCGCGGGACGCCGGCCGCCCGGGCGGCTACGCCACCTCAGTGCCGCTGCCGCTGCCGCCGGATCTCGCGGGCCTCGTGACGGAGATCACGATCCCGCCGCCCGCCCGCCGTCTATGACGGCCCGCAAGGGCATGCCCAGGGAGCGAACGATGGCCAGGGCCGCGCAAACCGCCAGACCGCGTCGACAGACTGCCCGGGCGCGGAAGCCCGGTCCCGGCGGGCAGCCCGGCGAGACCCTCCGCATCGGCGTGACCTTCCCCCGCCCCGGCGGCTTCGAGGGGGTGGTGCGGACGTCCGAGCGCCTCGGCGCGGCGACCGTGATGGCCTATCGGCCGGATGAGACCGAGCGCGAGCGGGCGCTGGCCCATCTCGAGCAGCTGGGCTTCCGCGTGACGGTGCGCGGTCAGCTCAGCGTCTCCGTGCGCGGCTCCCGCGAGCTGTTCGAGCGGACCTTCGGGACCGAGCTCTCGCCGGTCCGCATGCCGGACGACGAGGCGTCGATGGCGCAGGCTCCCTCGGTCCTCTACCCGCTCGAGGGCGCGCCCTGGTCGCCGGACCCGACCCTCGGCGCCATGATCGACGACGCCTACATCCAGTGGCCGCACCTGTACTTCAACAACCGGTTCACGGCGCCGCCCTCGCCGGTCCCGCCCCGCGTCGACTACCACCATCTGCGGGTGCCGGGGGACGTGAACCTCCTGCTCAACGTCGACCGGGTCCACCGCGCCGGAATCACGGGGCGCAACGTCCGGGTGGCGATGATCGACAGCGGGTTCGCGCACGGCCACGGCTACTTCGTCGAGCGCGGCTACATCACGACCACCGTCCTCGCCCCCGGCGCGAGCCGGGCGGATCTCGACGGCACCGGGCACGGCACCGGCGAGTCCGCGAACCTGCTGGCGATCGCGCCCGACGCCCACTTCTTCGGCATCAAGCTCGACAACGAGGGCGACCCCAACGTCGGCGCCAGCGTGCTCGAAGGCTTCCAGGAGGCGCTCGCGCACAACCCGCAGGTGATCAGCGTGAGCCTCGGCTACGACCTCTGCCCGTCCGACCCGTTGACCGGGCAGCGGACCAGCAACCAGCATCTGACCGCGCTGCCGAACAGCCTGAAGCCGCTGGAAGCGGAGATCCAGGCGGCGGTCGCGAGCGGCATCGTGGTCGTGTTCTCGGCCGGCAACGGCCACGTCGCCTTCCCCGGCATGATGCGCGAGGTGATCTCGGCGGGCGGCGTGTTCGTGGCCGAGGACGGGAGGATGCTCGCCTCCGACTACGCGAGCGCGTTCGCGAGCCGGATCTACCCGGGGCGCCACGTGCCGGACGTCTGCGGCCTCGTCGGCGAGGCCGGCAACAACGCCTCCTACATCATGCTGCCAGTCGACCCCGGCTGCACCCTGGACCGCAGGGGGGACGGCACCGGCGGCGGCGACGGCTGGGGCGTGTTCAGCGGCACCTCGGCGGCGGCCCCGCAGCTCGCGGGCGTGTGCGCGCTGCTGCTCGAGGAGAATCCGGGACTGTCGGCGTCCGACATCAGGAACGTGCTCCGCGCCTCCGCCCGGGACGTCCTCCTCGGGAGCGCGAATCCGGCGAGCAACGCGGGCCAGGGCGGCATGCCCGCCGGGACCGGCCCGGACGGCGCGACCGGCGCCGGACTGGTCGACGCGTTCAAGGCGTGGCAGCTGGTCTGAAGGCCGCCCTCGCGCCGCCTCGGGACGGCTCCCGGACTTCGTGCGGAGGATCCGACGCCGGGCCATGCAGCGCGACGCGTGAAGGCGAGAGATGAGCTTCACGCACCGTGCGCTGCGTGCGCGAAGGCGATCAGCACCTCGTCGGCTGCCACCGTCGCCCCGGCCGAGACCCGGACCTCCTCGACCGTGCCGTCGCGCTCTGCGCGGAGCACGTTCTCCATCTTCATGGCCTCGAGGACGGCGAGCTCCTGCCCCGCCTTGACCTCGTCGCCGGGCGCGACCGCGATGCTGACCATCAGCCCCGGCATCGGCGACAGCAGCAGCCTGGACGTGTCGGGTGGCTGCTTGGGCGGCATCCGCGCCGCGAGCTCCGCCGCCTTTCGCGTCCTGACCAGCGCCTGCACCTGGACGCCGCCGTGGGTCAGGAGGAAGCCCTCCGAGACGGGATCGACCTGCACCGCGATGGCACGGTCGTCGATGGTCGCGAGCGCCAGATGCTGGCCGGGCCGCCACTCCAGACTCACCGTCACGGTGCGCTCGCCGACGGCCATGATCCAGTGGCCGCCGCGCGCCTCGGCAACCACGTCGATCAGCTCGCCGCCGAGACCGACGACCCAGCGGTCCGGGATGGTCGCGCGCGCATCCCGGATCTGGCCCGAGATCCCGGCGGCGCGCCGCGCCTCGATCAGCCGGAGACCGACCGCTACGGCGGCGAGCGCCGGGCGCACCGTCTCGGACGGCGGGGGCCCGTCGAAGCGATCACCGAACTCGGCCGCGATGAAATCGGTCGAGAGGTCGCCCGCGCGGAACCGCCTGTGGTGCAGGATCGCCGCGAGGAAGGTCACGTTGTGCGCGGGTCCGCGCACCACCATCCGGTCCAGTGCCCCGGCGAGCCGTTCGATCGCCTCCGGGCGGTCGCGCCCGTGGGCGCAGAGCTTGGCGATCATCGGGTCGTAGAACATCGACACCTCGCCGCCCTCGACCACGCCGCTGTCGATGCGGATCCCGTCCCCGGCGGGCTCCTGGTAGCGCACCAGGCGGCCGGTCGACGGCAGGAAGCCGCGCGCCGGATCCTCGGCATAGATCCGCGCCTCCAGCGCCCAGCCGCCCAGCCGGACGTCCGCCTGGCCGAACGCAAGCGCCTCGCCGGCAGCGATCCGGAGCATCTGCTCGACCAGGTCGATGCCGGTCACCAGCTCGGTCACCGGGTGCTCGACCTGGAGCCGCGTGTTCATCTCCAGGAAGTAGAAGTTCCGCTGCTGATCGACGATGAACTCGACCGTTCCGGCCGAGTGATAGCCGACCGCGCGCGCCAGCGCGGCCGCCTGCTCGCCCATCGCGCGCCGGGTGGCGGCGTCGAGAAAGGGGCTCGGCGCCTCCTCGATCACCTTCTGGTGGCGACGCTGGATCGAGCACTCGCGCTCGCCGAGGTGGAGGACGTTGCCGTGGCGGTCGGCGAGCACCTGAATCTCGATGTGGCGCGGCCGCTCGATGAAGCGCTCGAGAAACACGCGGTCGTCGCCGAAGGACGAGCGCGCCTCGCTCTGCGCGCGCTTGATGCCGTCCTGGAGTTCGGCGGCGTCGAACGCCATGCGCATGCCCTTGCCGCCCCCGCCCGCGGCCGCCTTGATCATGACGGGGAAGCCGATCTCGCGGGCGATGCCGGCCGCTGCGCCGGCGTCGCGCACCGGTTCCGGATGGCCCGGCACCGTGCTGACCCCGGCCTGGTCCGCGATCCGCTTGCTCTCGATCTTGTCGCCCATGCTGCGGATCGCGTCCGCCGGCGGACCGATGAACACGATGCCTTCGGCTTCGAGCGCTTCGGCGAAGCCCGCGTTCTCGGACAGGAAGCCGTAGCCCGGATGCACCGCCTCCGCACCCATCGCCCTGGCCGCCGCCACGATCCGCCCGATCTGCAGATAGCTCTCGCTCGCCGGCGGCGGGCCGATGTGGATGCTCTCGGTCGCGAGGCGGACGTGCAGGGCGTCGACGTCGGCGTCGGAATAGACCGCGACGGTCTCGATGCCGAGCCGCCTGCAGGTGTGGATCACGCGGCACGCGATCTCGCCCCGGTTCGCGATCAGGATCCTCTTGAACATCCGGCGCTCGCCTCTGGTCAGCGGGCGGCCACTCTAGAGCAGCATCCGGTCAGACGCGATCGCCGTCTGCCGATCATCGTCCGGATGAAGCTGCTCTATCCCATTGGAGTAGAGCCGTTTGCTTGCGATGAGCGTGATACAATCGCTGTCCAGGACGTTCCACCTCGTCGAAAACGGTTCTGGTGGCGGCGGCCGCGCCGACGACGTGGCGGGCGCGCCGCCTGGCTCAGCCCGAGGACGGCTTGCAGCCCCGCCAGGCCATCTCCTGCAGGTGCGCGTTGGCCGAGGCCAGCTGGATCAGGATCGCGTTCTGCATCTGCGGGCTCGAGGCCGCGAGCGCGCCCTTGTGGATCGCCTGGTCGACGTTCCCCGATCCGCCGCCGCTGATGCCGAGCTTGCCGAGCATGTCCGAGCCGGACTGCATCGCCTGCTTGGCCGCCTGGGTCTTGAGCGTGCTGGCGCTGTCCAGCTCCTGCTGCGCCATCTTCTCGAGATCCTGACAGCGCTTGCTCTGCGCCTGCGCCGGCGCAGCGACGAGCGCGCCGGCCAGGATCGCCGCTCCACAGGTCGTCGCCCTGATCCTCTCGATCATCCTCTTCCTCCGATGCCGGTTGATGAGCGAAGCAGCTCGCTCCCCAGCGCAACCGGAGAATGCGCCCGCGGTTCCCTCCGCCCGGCCGGCCCGGGGTCAGCCGAGGCCTTCGTTCGGGATGATGGTCGACTTCACGGTGCGCATCGCGATCGCCGCCTGGATCGCTTCCCCGACGCCATCCTCGGTGAACGGGAAGAGGGTCTGCATGTCGTAGAAGGGATAGCGGTCGCGGGCGCGATCGAGCATCGCGACGCCGAGGGTCAGGTCATTGGCGGTGAAGGCCCAGGAGCCGAGCACGTTGAGGTCCTTGGTGCAGATCCGGTGCCAGCTGGTCTCGATCGAGCCGGCGTCGGTGAACTGGCCCATCTCGACGTAGGTGCCGCCGTCCCGGAGCATCTCGATCCCCTCGGGTCCGGCCGACGGATGCCCGGAGCAGTCCATCTCGAGATCGGCGCCGTAGCCCCCGACGATCTCCCGGACCGCCTCGACCCGTTCTGCAGGCGTCTTCACTTCCTCAAGATTCACCGTCGCTTCGGCGCCGAACTTGCGGCAGAGGGCGAGGCGCGGGCTCTCCGGCGCGCCGACCACGATCACGCGCCCGGCGCCCATTTCCCGGGCCGCCGCGACCGCCAGCACCCCGATCGGCCCGGAGCCCTGGATCACCACCGTGTCCCCGTACCTGAAGCCGCCGATCTTCTGGGCGCGCGCGAAGGCGCGGATGCAGGAGGTGAGGGGCTCGGAAAGCGCGCCAAGCCGGAGCGGCATGTCGTCGGGCAAGCGGTAGATCTTGGTGCCCGGGAGCTGGTCCAGGTCGACGTACACCATCTCGGCGAAGCCGCCCCAGAGGTGCGGCGGCTTGTCGAAGCCGAGATAGCGGCCGTAGTAGACCGGGGTCAGGCACTTGTTCGCCGTCTCGGGATAGTGGGTGCACCAGTGGCAGTGGCCGCACGGCATGAGCGGCGGCAGCATCACCTTGGCGCCCATCTCGAGCGGCTGGCCCGGCCAGTCGTGGGTCAGCTCCGGCCCGATCTCGACCACCACGCCCGCCATCTCGTGGCCCAGGGTGAACGGCCACGGCAAGGGCTTCGGCCAGTGACCCTTCAGGATGTGCAGGTCGGTCCCGCACACCCCGCACGCGCCGATCTGGATCAGCGCCGCCTTCTTCGGCACCTTCGGTCGCGGCACCTCCCGGATCACAGGCAGGGCGCCCGGGCCGTCGAACGTCGCGACACGGATGGCGGTCATGAGCTTGATCCCCTAAGGCAGCGGTTCGAACGGGTTGAGGACCTCGACGCCGGTGCGCTCGAAGTCCCGGACGTTTCTGGTGACCACCACCATCTGGTGCACCAATGCGGTCGCCGCGATCAAGCCATCGACCGCCGGCGGGCGGACCCGGGCCGTGAGCCACCCCCACTGCTCGGCGATGCGCCGGTCCAGCCCGACGATCCGGTCCGCGAACACGCCGATCATGAGGAGCAACCATCGTTCGAGCCGGAGCGCACGACCCGCGTCGCGCGGTCGTAAGCCTTCGAGGCCGGCGCGAAGCTCCCCGATGACCAGAACGCTGACGGCCAGGTCGTCACGATCGGTCCGCCCATACCAAGCCCGGACCTCCGGTCGGCAGCGGTCGCCCTTCGCGAGCTCGGACAGCACGTTCGTGTCGATCAGAAACCTCACAGATCGACATCACGCGGCGGGCTCTTGTCCCGATCGATCTCCAGCCCGTCCAGTGGGACGGCGGCCAGGAACTCCTTGAAGTCGATCTGCCGCTTCTGCATGAGCTCGTACTGCTCGGCCGAGAGCACGACCACGCTCGCCTTGCCCCGGCGGGTCACGGTCTGCGGCCCCTCGTCGATCGCCTTCTGAACCAGCTCGCTGAACCGGGCTTTGGCCTGCTGAAGCTGCCATTCCATCAGGGCACTCCGAACTGACCAGTATGGTCAGAAGGTAGCCGCGAGGCGAGCCGAGGTCAACGCGTACGCCGCGCGGCCGCGACCGCCGGAGGCGTCACAACGGGATGTTGGCGTGCTTCTTCCACGGGTTCTGGAGCTGCTTGGTGCGGAGCCGGTGGAGCGCGCGACCGACCCGGCGGCGGGTGCCGTGCGGCATGATGACGTCGTCGATGAAGCCCCGGCTGGCGGCGACGAACGGGTTCGCGAAGCGCGCCCGGTACTCTTCCGTCCGGCGCTCGATCTTCTCGGGGTCGCCGAGGTCGCCGCGAAAGATGATCTCGACCGCGCCCTTCGGCCCCATCACCGCGATCTCGGCCTGCGGCCAGGCGTAGTTGACGTCGCCCCGGAGGTGCTTGCTGCTCATCACGTCGTAGGCGCCGCCATAGGCCTTGCGCGTGATCACCGTGACCTTGGGGACGGTCGCCTCGGCGAACGCGAACAGGAGCTTGGAGCCATGGGTGATGATCCCGCCGTATTCCTGCGCCGTCCCGGGCAGGAACCCGGGCACGTCGACGAAGGTCAGGATCGGGATGTTGAAGCAGTCGCAGAAGCGGACGAACCGCGCGGCCTTCCTGGAGCTGTCGATGTCGAGGCAGCCGGCGAGCACCATCGGCTGGTTGGCGACGATCCCGACCGTGGAGCCCTCGATCCGGCCGAAGCCGGTGATGATGTTCCGGGCGTGGTCGGGCTTGAGCTCGAAGAAGTCGCTCTCGTCGACCACCTTCAGGATCAGCTCCTTCATGTCGTATGGCTTGTTCGGGTTCGCCGGCACCAGCGTATCGAGCGAGAAGTCGTCGCGCTCGACCGTATCCTCGGTCGCCCGGAGCGGCGGCTGCGCCCGGTTGCTCGCCGGCAGGAAGTCGATGAAGCGCCGCAGCTCGTGCAGCGCCTGGACGTCGTTGTCGAAGGCACCGTCGGCAACGCCCGAGCGCTGGGTGTGGGTCGAGGCGCCGCCGAGCTCCTCGTGGCTCACCTCCTCCTGGGTCACCGTCCTGACCACGTCCGGGCCGGTCACGAACATGTAGGAGCTGTCCCGGACCATGAAGATGAAATCGGTCATTGCCGGCGAATAGACCGCGCCCCCGGCGCACGGCCCCATGATCACGCTGACCTGCGGCACCACGCCGGAAGCCAGCACGTTCCGCTCGAACACGTCGGCGTAGCCGGCGAGGCTCGCGACCCCTTCCTGGATCCGTGCGCCACCGGAATCGTTCAAGCCAATGACCGGTGCCCCGACCTTCACCGCCTGGTCCATGATCTTGCAGATCTTCTCGGCATGGGCCTCGGACAGCGCGCCGCCGAAGACCGTGAAGTCCTGGCTGAAGACGTAGACCAGGCGGCCGTTGACCGTGCCCGAGCCGGTCACCACCCCGTCGCCCGGAACCCGCTGCTCGTGCATGCCGAACTCGGTGCAGCGGTGCTCGACGAACATGTCGATCTCCTCGAACGAGTCGGAATCGAGGAGCAGGTCGAGCCGCTCGCGCGCCGACAGCTTGCCGCGCGCATGCTGGGCCTGGATGCGCCGCGTGCCGCCACCGGCGCGCGCCGCCTCGCGCTTGGCCTCCAACTGCTCGAGAATCTCGCGCACCCGCCTGCCCCGCCGTCGTCCGTCACGCCCGGCAGGTTCGTAGCACCGCGACGAAGCCCGGGCAAACCACCGCCGTCGCCACGCCCCGTTCTCGCGGCGCGCGGCATCCCCCGCGCCCCCCTGCGCGCCATAGGATGTCATACCGGATGACAGGCCGGGCGCCTCTCCCTAAAATCCCGGCCAAATCTGAGGGGTACCGGCATATTCATGAAGAGCGTGGAGGAATGGCTTCAGGACCTCGGACTCGGTCAGCTGGCTGCGACGTTCATCGAGAATGACATCGATCTCCAGGTCGCCCGGGACCTGACCGACCGCGATCTGCGCGAGCTCGGGCTCTCGCTGGGGCATCGAAAGAAGCTCTTGAAGGCGATCGTGGAGCTGCAGCGCAGCGGCACCCGAGAAGCCGTCGCTGGGCAGGCCCGCGGCCCGGTCGGCGCCGAGCGCCGGCAGCTCACGGTGATGTTCTGCGACCTGGTCGGCTCGACCCGGCTCTCGGCCGAGCTGGATCCCGAGGACCTCCGCGACCTCATCCACGCCTACCAGAAGCGCTGCACGGCGATCGTCCACGGCTTCGAGGGCCACGTCGGGAACTACGTCGGCGACGGCATCCTGGTCTATTTCGGTTTCCCGCAGGCCCACGAGGAGGACGCCCAGCGCGCGGTCCGCGCCGGCCTCGAGATCTGCGAGGCGATCCCGCGGCTCGGCCCCGAGCTCGGCCTGAGCGGGACCGACCTCGCGGTCCGGGTCGGCATCGAGACCGGGGTCGTGATCGCGGGCGACATCGGGACCGGTGAGATGAGGGACGAGATGGCGATCGTCGGCGAGACGCCGAACATCGCCGCCCGGCTCCAGTTCCAGGCCCAGCCGAACGAAGTGGTGATCGGCCGGACCACGCGCCGTCTGGTCGAGGGGTTCTACCTGCTCGACGATCTCGGGCCGCGCGAGATCCATGGCGTCGCCGAGCCGATCAACGTCTACCGGGTGCGCGGTCCGAGCGGTGCGATCAGCCGGTTCGACGCGCATGCCGGGCGGGGGCTGACCCCGCTCGTCGGGCGCGAGGAGGAGATGCGGCTCCTGCTCGCGCGCTGGCAGCGTGCGCGCGAGGGCGAGGGGCACGTCGCGCTTCTGTCCGGCGAGGCCGGGATCGGCAAGTCCCGCCTGCTCCAGGTGCTGCGCGAGGAGCTGCGTAACGAGCCGGTGACGGTGATCCGGGAGTTCTGCTCGCCGTTCTACGCCAAGAGCGCGCTCCATCCGATGCTCGATCAGCTGGAGCGGGCGGCCGACCTGAAGCGCGAGGATCCGCCGCAGGCGAAGCTCGACAAGCTGGAGCATCTGCTCGGGCAGGCGACTCCTGATCCCAAGGCGGCCTGCGCGATCATCGCGCGGCTGATGGCGATCCCGACCGGCGAGCGCTACCCGCCGCTCGACCTGACGCCGCAGCAGCTCAAGGCGCGCGCCTACGAGGTGTTCAACGACCAGCTGATCGGCCTCGCCCGCCGGCAGCCGGTGCTCCTGATCATCGAGGACGTGCACTGGATCGATCCCTCCTCGCTGGAGCTGTTCCATCGCCTGGTCGAGCGGGTCGAGCGGATCCCGGCCCTGATCGTGATGACCTTCCGGCCGGAGTTCGAGCCGCCCTTCACCGGCCTGCCCAACGTCACCTCGCTCGCCCTCACCCGGCTCGGTCAGCGCGAGGCCGAGGCGATGGTCACGCGGGTGGCCGGCAACAAGCGCCTGCCGCCGGAAGTGCTGGAGCGGATCGTGGCGCGGACCGACGGCGTGCCGCTGTTCGTCGAGGAGCTGACGAAGACGGTGCTGGAGTCCGGGCTGCTCCAGGATGCGGGCGATCGCTACATCCTGACCGGGCCCCTGCCCTCGCTGGAGATCCCGGCGTCGCTGCACGATTCGCTGATGGCCCGGCTCGACCGGCTCGCCTCGGTCAAGGAGCTCGCCCAGCTCGCGGCCACGCTCGGGCGCAACTTCAGCCAGGAGCTGATCGAGGCGGTCGCGGAGCTCCGGAGCCCGGAGCTCGGCCGGCAGCTCGCCCAGCTGATCGAAGCCGAGCTGCTCTACCGGCGGGGCGTGCCGCCGAGCGTGATCTACGACTTCAAGCACGCGCTGGTGCAGGACGTCGCCTACGGCAGCCTGCTGCGCAGCAAGCGTCAACAGCTCCACAATCGGATCGCGATCGTTCTGGAGACCAAGTTCCCGGAAACCGGAGAGGCCAAGCCCGAGCTGCTCGCGCACCACTTCCGCGAGGCCGGGCAGCCGAAGCGGGCCCTGCCTTATGCGCTCCGCGCCGGCGAGCTGGCGGCAGCGGGCTACGCCTATCCGGAGGCGCGCGCCCGCTTCGAGGACGCGCTCGTCATGGTCGAGGCCTTGCCGGAGGCGGAGGCGCGCGCACGCGCCCGCATCGACGTCGTGGTCAAGCTCGCCGGCGTCGCCCTCAACCGGACCCATTTCGAGATGGATCTCCGGCGGCTGCGCGAGGTCGAATCCGCCGCGGAGGATTTCGGCGACCGCGCCGCCCTGTGCCAGATCCGCTACTGGATCGGGCGGCTCAACTACGTGCTCGGCAACTTCGACCTCGGCATCGACTTCGCCCGCAGCGCCCTCCTGATCGCCGACGACCTCGGCCGCGAGGACCGGCTCAGCGCGGCACCGGTCAATCTGCTCGCCCGGCTGCACTGCCTGCGGGGCGAGGCGCGGGATGCGATCGTCCAGGCCGAGCGCAGCGTGGTCCAGATGGAGCGGCTCGGCGACCGCATCGAGCAGGCCGCCGTCTCGGGGGTGCTCGCCTTCGCCTACGGCATGCACGGCGACTTCGCCGCCGCGTTCGACGCCGCGCATGCGGGGGTCGAGCTGGCGAAGCAGGTCGATCATCTGCCGACGCTCGCCGCCTGCTGGCATTTCCTCGCCGTGGTCAAGGGCTGGCACGGCGATCTCGAGGAGGCGGTTCCGGCGTTCGAGGAGGCGCTGCTCGCCGCCGACCGCGGGCGCGACGTCTTCCGGCGCTATCTCGCGCACGGCTGGCGCGGCGAGGCGTATCTGCTCGCCGGCGAGCTCGACCCCGCGGAACGGGATCTGACGGCCTGCCTCGCGCTCGGCGACGAGATCGGGACCGTCTTCCACCGCGGCGCCTTCGAGGCCTTCCTCGCCCGGATCCGGCTGCTCCGGCGGCAGACGGAGAGCGCGCTGGAGCTCAGCGGGCACGCGGTCGAGGTCGCGCGCGAGAACGCGCAGGCCTGGAGCCGCTCGATCGCGCTCCGGGTCCGCGCCGAGGTCCTGCTCGCCTCGGGCGCCTCGGCCGCCCAGGCGCGGGCGGCGATCGAGGAGGCGATGCGGCTGCAGCAGGAGCGCGGCTGCCGCTTCGACCTCGCCTACTCCGAGGCGGTCGCGGCCCGGATCCTGGCCGCTTCGGGCGATGAGGCGGGGGCGGAGCGGCTGCGCGCGGAAGCGCTCGGCCTGTTCGCGGCGATGAGCGTGGACCGCCACCCTGAGCTGCGCGCCGCGCGCGGCGGGCTGACCTCGCGCGTCGTGTGAACCACCTCACCCCGACGACGCGCCCACCCGGATAGCGTGCATCCCACGGCCAGGGGGCGGGGCAGCCCCCGGACGCGAACGGAGGCATGGGCATGGCGAACGCACTGCTGCTCGGCGGCGGCGCCCCGACACTGACGCTCCAGTCCGGAGCGCTCGCGGCCTTCCACCAGCACGGCGCGAAGTTTCACGCCGTCTCGACCGCCGGCGCCGGCATGGTGATCGGCCTCCTCTATGCCGCGCCGAAGCACGGCGATGTCCAGAAGGCGCTCGAGGACACCCGCGAGATGGGCGTCGACGACCTGCTCTACGGGATGCTGCCGGTGAACTTCAAAGTCTTCTTCAAGCCGGGCGCCGGCGCGGCGGCCTGGCGGGCGTACCTGAACTCGCTGCCGCGGTTCGACTTCAGCGGCCTGCCCTTCGGCCGCTTCTGGTCCGACTGGTGGGCGCTCGCCTTCAGCACCCTGTCGCCCTCCGATCTCGCCCTGTCCAGCCTCGGCCTGTGCGAGCACGCGCCGTGGATCGACGAGATCGTCGACTTCGACAAGCTGAAGCGCGAGTTCAAGGGCGAGTTCTACATGAACGCCTACTGCATCGACGACCAGAAGATGCAGATCTTCACCAAGGACGAGATCGGTCCCGACCACTTCAGGGCGGCGCTCGCCTTCCCGCTGATCTACCCGCCGTTCGAGCTGAACGGCAAGACCTACATCGAGGGCTCGGCCCTCGACACCCTCTGCTTCGGCGGGCTGCTCCGCTACCGGGACGACCGGCTGAAGAAGGAGCGGGAGGACAAGAACCGGAGCAACAAGCTCGCCGCGCACGAGCCGCTCGAGCACGTCGTGGTCTTCGACGTCCTGTCCAGCGACCGGATCATCAGAAAGCCCAAGAACCTGTACGACGCCTGGATCCAGTCGATCATGATTCCACTGGTCGAGATCGCCAAGGACGACGTCGAGATCTTCCAGCACAAGTACAACGAGCCGAACCCGGCGAGCGGACGCCAGGGCTGGGGGCTGAAGCTGCACAAGCTGCAGTTCGACATCCCCGACGAGCAGTGGCCGTACGTGCTCGACTGGTCGTACTCCAACCTGAAGACGCTCTACGACGTCGGCTACGCGGCCGGCGACCGGTTCTGCCGCGACCCTGCGAACGCCTGGCTGTTCGAAGCGCCGGAGCCGAGGGCGGGCGAGCTCGAGACCGGCAGGGGCGCCGCGGCCTGAGCAGCCGAAAACCGCTGCCGGGGCCGCATCCTCTCTCTCCCCGTCGACGCCCAATCGAAACATGGATGACCGGACGGCCTCGCACCTCGACGAACCCCGAGGCCGCGTCATTTTTGTCGATCGGCGGATCAACGCGTCAGGAGCTTCGGATGAGAGAGATGGATCGGCGGAGGGTGCTCGGTCTCGGGGCGGCGGGTCTGCTCGGGGCGGTGTGGCATGCGCGGGCCTCGGGTGCGGGCGACGAGGCCGCGCTCTGGCAGGCGATCCGGCGCGGCGAGGCGGCCGCCCTGATCCGTCATGCACTGGCCCCGGGCACGGGCGATCCGGCGAACTTCCAGATCGACGACTGCGCCACCCAGCGTACCCTGTCCGACGAGGGCCGAGCGCAGGCCCGCGCGATCGGGGCGCGCTTCCGCGCGAACGGCGTGGCGGCCGCCGAGGTCCGCTCCAGCCAATGGTGCCGCTGCCTGGAGACGGCCGAGCTGCTCGGCCTCGGGCCGGTCGAGGCGATGCCGGCCCTGAACTCGTTCTTCGGCGAGCGGGAGAAGGGGCCAGGGCGGACCGCGACGCTCCGCCGGCACCTCGGCACCTGGGCCGGCGAGCGACCGCTGATCCTGGTCACCCATCAGGTCAACATCACCGCGCTGACCGGGGTCTATCCGGCGTCCGGCGAGATCGTCGTCGTGCGGGCCGACGGGCGGGGCTCGGTCGAGGTCGCGGGCACCTCGAGACCGAGCCGGCCTGAGCCGCCGCGGCTGCGCTTTCAAGGCGGAACGGCTCCGACTAGAGCGGATCTCGATAGGACGAAACCGCCTGCAAGCGGTTCCGATCGGGTGATTCCGCTCTGATCCATTGAAATAGAGGAATTTTCTTCCGATGAGCGGAAGGACGTCGCGGTTCGATCCGGTTCTGTCGCATCGGAAATTGCTCTAGCATCGCGGCCGTGATGGGCGGCGATGATCTCGACCGGCGGATCCTGGACCGGCGCGACGACCTGGTCGAGCTGACGCGGACGCTCGTTCAGATCCCGACCGTCAATCCGCCGGGCGAAGGCTACGAGGCATGCGCCCGGCTCCTCGCGCGGCGGCTCGAGCGACGCGGCTTCGAGGTCCGGATGCTGCGCGCGAAGGGCGCGGTCGGCGACAGCAACCGCTATCCCCGGACCAACGTCATCAGCCGCATCGAGGGCCGCGGGCCGGGCGCGTGCGTCCACTTCAACGGCCACATCGACGTGGTCCAGGCGGGCCAGGGCTGGACCGTCAACCCGTTCGCCGGGGTCGTCCACGACGGCCGCCTGTACGGGCGCGGCAGCTGCGACATGAAAGGCGGGCTCGCGGCGGCGGTGATCGCGGTCGAGACCATCCTCGAGGCCGGCATCCCGTTCAACGGCGCGCTCGAGATCTCGGGCACGGTCGACGAGGAGTCGGGCGGCTACGCGGGCGTCGCCTGGCTGGCCCGGCAGGGCCTGTTCTCGAAGCCCCGGGTCGACCACGTGATCATCCCGGAGCCGCTCGACGTCGACCGGGTGTGCATCGGCCACCGCGGCGTCTGGTGGGCGGAGATCGAGACCTTCGGACGGATCGCCCACGGCTCGATGCCGTTCCTCGGCGACTGCGCGATCCGTCACATGGGCGCGTTCATGAACCGGATCGAGCGCCAGCTGATGCCGCGCCTCGCGAGCCGCCAGACCGCCATGCCGGTCGTGCCCCGGGGCGCGCGCCAGTCGACCCTCAACCTCACCGCGCTGCACGGCGGCCTCGCCGAGGACGCGGACGGCCTGCCGAGCCCGGTGGTGCCGGACTCCTGCCGGCTGCTGCTCGACCGGCGCTTCCTGCTCGAGGAGGACCTCGCGGCGGTCAAGCAGGAGGTGCGGGACGTGCTGGAACAGCTCGCCCGCGACCGGCCACGCTTCCGCTACCGGATCCGGGACGTCATGGAGGTGCTGCCCTCGCAGACCCGGCCCGACGCGCCGGTGATCGGCGCGGTCGCGGCCGAGATTCGCCGCGTCCTCGAGCGCGCGCCGAAGCTGGTCGCCTCGCCGGGCACCTACGATCAGAAGCACATCAGCCGGATCGGCGGGCTCGACGACTGCATCGCCTACGGCCCCGGCATCCTCGAGCTCGCGCACCAGCCGGACGAGTACGTGGTGATCGACGACCTGGTGGCGTCGGCAAGGGTGATGGCCGGCGCGGCGCTCACCCTGCTCGGAGCGGCCGCGTGATCCGCCCGGGCCCCGGCAACCTGATCACCGACGTCGGCGGCATCCTGGTCGGACACGCCGAGGATCACCGGCTGAGGAGCGGCACCACGGTGGTGCTCGCGGAGGTGATGGCGGTCTGCGCCGCGGACGTGCGGGGCGGCGCGCCCGCGACCCGCGGCGCCGACGCGTTCCAGCCCGGCATGCTGATCGACCGGGCGGATGCGATCGTGCTCTCCGGCGGCTCGTCCTGGGGTCTGGCCGCGGCCGACGGGGTGATGGCCGGGCTCGCTGCGACGGGGCGAGGCGTGGCCTTCGGTGGCGCCCTGGTCCCGATCGTCGGCGCCGGAATCCTGTTCGACCTCACCAACGGCGGGGACAAGGCCTGGGGCGAGGCCAACCCCTACCCTGCGCTCGGCCGCGCGGCATTCGAGGCGGCCAGGCCCCGGTTCGCGCTCGGCAACGCCGGTGCCGGGCTCGGCGCCCGGGCCGGCGGGCTCAAGGGCGGGCTCGGCAGCGCATCGTTCGTCTACGGCGACGCGCATGGTCCGATCACGGTCGGCGCGATCGCCGCCGCCAATCCGGTCGGCTCGGTCGTGGTGCCCGGGACCGCCACCTTCTGGGCGGCGCCGCTCGAGCGGGACGGCGAACTCGGCGGCCAGCTACCGCTCGCGGGTCCGCTCGCAGCCGCCGACCTCGACCACCTCTTCCCGCCGGAGCGGCAGACCGCCACCGCCCTCGCGGTGGTCGCGACCGACGCGGCGCTGACCATCGCCGAGGCCAGCCGGGTCGCCTGGATGGCCCAGGATGGCTTCGCCCGCGCGATCCGGCCGATCCACACGCCGTTCGACGGCGACAGCGTGTTCGTGCTCGCGACCGGCCAGCGGGGTCCGCTCGAAGGCCCCGCGGGCCTGGCCCGGCTCGGCATGCTCGCCGCCGACTGCGTCGCCCGTGCGGTCGCGCGCGGCGTCTACGAGGCCGAGGACCTCGGCCCGCTCAGGAGCTACCGGAGCGTCCACGGGCGCGGCTGACCAGAGCAGTTTCCGATGAGATGGAGCCACCTTCAAGTCGAGGCAAAGGCTTCGCTCATCGGAACAAAACTGCTCCATCTCAAGAATCTAGAGCATCTTTATCCGCGTAGAACCGCTCAGGAAAGCGGTTCTACCCAAACGGATGATGCTCTAGCCCGGGTCCGCCCGGGGGTCAGACGCCGAAGTCGTCCTCGCGCTCGAGGTCCGGGTTCTCCGCCCGGACGTCCGCCTGCCAGGCCCGGAGCGTCCGGATCATGGCGCGGTGCCGCCGGCGCTGCGCGTCCTTGACGTCATGGCTCTCGCCCGGGTCGCGCCGCAGGTTGAACAGGCTGAAGCTCCGCCCGCCATCGTCGCTGTAGATCTTCCAGGCGCCGTCGATCAGAGCCTGTTGCCGGAGCGACCAGAACGGCAGCGGGCGCGAACGCTCGCCCGAACCGTCGACGATGAGCGGCATCAGGCTCTCGCCGTCCAGCACCGCGCGGTCGGTCCCGCCCTGCCATCCGGTGGCCGCCAGCGCCGTAGGGAGGAGGTCCAGGGTGGAGCAGGGCATCGACACCCGCCGCGGTGCTGCGATCCGGCGCGGCCAGACCAGCAGGCCCGGGACCCGGATGCCGCCTTCCAGCAGGGAGTACTTCCTGCCGCGGAGGCCGGCCGTCGACCCCTGCATCCGCATCGACAGGTGGTCGAGCCACTTCCCGCGCTCCGGGTCTTCGGGGCCGTTGTCGGAGCAGAACCAGAGCATCGTGTTCTCGGCCGCTCCCAGAGCGCTGAGCTCGCCCCGGAGCCGGCCGATCTGCAGGTCCATCGCGGTCAGGGCGCCGAGGTAGTGCTGCCGGGCATGCGGCTCGTCCCGGTAGATCGACCGGAAGGTCGGATCCGCCTTGATCGGGTGGTGCGGGGTGTGGAACCAGATCATCGCGAGGAACGGCCGGCCGGCGTCGACGGAGCGCCTGACGAACGCGAGCGCCCGGTCCATGATGACCGCGGAGTCGTCGCCACTGAGGCGCTCCCGGACCGGCTCGTCCGGTCCGGTCCAGTAATGGGTGCCGGATGGCTGCTCCGTGATTGGATCGAGCGATGGGTCGAGGAGCGGCACCGAGGATTCGGTGGAGAAGCTCCGGTCGAAGCCGTGCATCCAGGGCGCTGAAAAAGCGTCCGCGTGCTCCTCGCGCCCGCCGCGGTTGCCGTCGTCGATCTCGGTGGTGAGCGTGCCGAGGTGCCACTTCCCGAAATGGCCGGTCAGGTAGCCCTGCTCGCCCAGAGCTTCGGCGATCGTGACCTCGTCCCGCGGCAGCGAGCCGGCGTTGGCGTGGTAGATCCCGTAACGGTACGGGTGTCGCCCGGTGAGGACGCTGCCGCGCGTCGGCGAGCAGACCGGCGCGGCGGCGTAGAAGCGGTCGAACCGCATCCCCTCCGCCGCCATCTGATCGAGATGCGGCGTCCGGATGGTCGGGTGGCCGTTGTAGCCGACGTCTCCCCAGCCCTGGTCGTCGGACATGCAGACGATGACGTTGGGCAGGTCGGGACCGCTTGGCCGCGGCGAGGTCGAACGCCGTTCCAGCCAGGCGGTGCCGCCCCCGAGCAGGCCGACTCCGAGCAGGCCGGCGCCCAGCCGAAGGCCGTGCCGGCGGTTCAGGCGAAAGGTGATGGCTCGAGCTCGCGCGACGAAGGTGGCTCACCTCGGCCGGTACTTAGGCCGCCGACCGCCCCGCCGGCAAGTCCCGACTGGCCTTGCCGGGCCGCGCCCCATCGGGGGCGGCGGATCGCGGCGCACACGGCGGGCATTGACGGGGCAGGCCAGCCGAGGAGAACCGGGATGCCGGATCATGTGCCCGCATCGGAGGACGCGGACACGCGGTCGGTGCCGGGCGGCCGTGAGGGAGGGCGACCGGCGAGCCGGGCCGAGCGCTGGCGCCGGCGGCTGACCGAGAGCCGGTGGCCGATGGTCGCCATGTTCTGGGCGAGCTTCGCCGAGACGATCATCGTCCCGATCCCGATCGAGGTGGTCCTGATCCCGTTCATGATCGCCCGCAGGCACCAGATCTGGTGGATCGCGACGGTGGTCACCGTGGGCTGCCTGCTCGCCTCGATGGTCGGCTACGGCATCGGCTACTTCTTCTTCGCGAGCGCCGGCCAATGGCTGATCGACGCCCTCGGCGCCGCACAGGACTTCCAGCGCTTCCAGGAGATGTTCGCCGACCACGGCTTTCTCGCGATCCTGGCGATCGGGGTGGTCCCGATCCCGTTCCAGGTCGCGATGCTCGCCGCCGGCGCCGCGAAGTACCCGATCGTCCTGTTCGTCATCGCGGCGACGATCGCCCGCGGCATCCGCTACTTCGGGCTCGCCCTCCTGGTCCTTCTCGTCGGCGACCGCGCGCTCGCACTGTGGCGCCACCATTCGCGGACGGCGGCGCTGATCGCGCTCATGGCCGTGGTGCTGCTGGTGATCGGGGTGAACCTGGTCGCGGGGGGCTGAGCCTGGTTCCAGGCCGCCCCCGGCGCCGGGATCATTCGGTGTAGCCGGTCCACTTGCCGCGGTTGTCGAGAACCGGCTTCTCCGAGCCTGCACCGGCGGCGGCCGGCGCTTCCAGCCGGGTAGCCGGGTCGGGCAACTGCAGCCCGCCGCTCAAGGCGATCCCGACGAGGATCACGGCGAACGCGACAACCGCGGCGACTCCCCGCCACTCGGTGCGGTCGGGTCGGGGCCGCTTCTGGGTCCGATTCAGGGCGATGGCCATGTCCTGGCTCCCTCAGTGGGTGTGCCCCTGATCTGGGCGATCCGGGATCGGCGAGCAAAGGATGCTTTCTCATCGGCCGCATGAGTGGGGCTCATGCGGACCTGGTGCCCGGCACGCCGGCCGGACCCTCGCGCGCTTGCAGGCCCGGGCCCCCGTGGCTATGCCTTTGGCCGCCGTTCCGGGGCCTTCCGGCCGGCGCGACCGGAGCGGCTTGATCGACGGGAGACGGGCGTGAATCACGAGGGGCAGGTGCTGATCGGCGGGCGCTGGCAGGAGGCCCGCTCAGGCGACGTGATCCCGGTGGTGAACCCGAGCGACGGCGAAGCGTTCGGCGTGCTCGCGCGGGGCGGCGAGGCGGAGGTCGACGCCGCGGTCGAGGCGGCGCGCCGCGCGTTCGACACGGTGTGGAGCACGACTGCGGCGGCCGAGCGCGGCCGGATCCTCGCCCGGCTCGGGCGGCTGGTCCTGGACCACGCCGACCGGCTGGCCGCGCTGGAGGCACGGGACGTCGGCAAGCCGCTCCGCCAGGCCCGCGCCGACGCCCAGGCCCTCGCCCGCTACTTCGAGTTCTATGGCGGCGCCGCCGACAAGGTCCACGGCGAGACCCTTCCCTACCTGCCCGGCTACACCGTCCTGACGCTGCGCGAGCCGCACGGCGTCACCGGCCACATCATCCCCTGGAACTACCCGATGCAGATCATCGGCCGGAGCGTCGGCGCAGCGCTCGCGATGGGCAACTGCTGCGTCGTGAAGCCGGGCGAGGACGCCTCGCTGAGCGCGCTCGAGATCGGCCGGCTCGCGCTCCAGGCGGGTCTGCCGCCGGGAGTCCTGAACATCGTGACCGGCCTGGGCGCGGAGGCCGGCGCAGCGCTCGCCGCGCACCCCGGGATCGACCACCTGTCGTTCACCGGCTCGGTGACCACCGGCCGGCAGGTGCAGGCCGCAGCCGCCGCGCACACCTGCCCGGTGACCCTGGAGCTAGGCGGCAAGTCGCCGCAGATCCTGTTCGCCGACGCCGACCTCGACCAGGCCCTGCCGTTCATCGTCAACGCCTCGATCCAGAACGCCGGCCAGACCTGCTCGGCGGGCTCCCGGGTGCTGATCGAGGCGGGCGCGTACGAGAGCGTGGTCGAGCAGCTGGCCGAGCGGTTCCACGTCCTCGACGTCGGTCCGGCCGATCGCGATCTCGACTGCGGCCCCCTGATCAGCGCGAGGCAGCAGGCGCGGGTCGAGACCTACCTCAAGCGGGCGCACGAGGATCGCCTGCTGCTGCTCGCCGAGGGCAAGATCGCCCCGAACACGCCGGAGGGCGGGTTCTACACCCGCCCGACCCTGCTCGGCGACGTGCCGCCGGATCACGCCCTCGCCCAGGAGGAGGTGTTCGGGCCGGTCCTGGTCGCGATGCGCTTCGCGGACGAGGAAGAGGCGGTCCGGATCGCGAACGGCACCCACTACGGGCTGGTCGCCGGGGTCTGGACCCAGGACGGCGGCCGCCAGCTCAGGCTGGCCCGTGCGCTCCGGGCGGGCCAGGTGTTCGTCAACAACTACGGCGCCGGCGGCGGGGTCGAGCTGCCGTTCGGCGGGGTCAAGAGCTCGGGCTTCGGTCGGGAGAAGGGCTTCGAGGCGCTGTACGGCTTCTCGGCCCTGAAGACGGTGGCGATCCGCCACGGCTGATCAGGCGAAGAACGTCCGGTCCTGCTCCGCCCGGAGCGTGCGTAGCGGATCCTCGGGTGCCGGCGCGACGCGCCCGGCCGTGACGATGGCGCCGGCTTCCAGCGGTTCGGCAAGTCGCCCGCCGGCGGCGAGGTAGAAGGGCAGCGGCCGGTCGGCGGCGACCGGCCCCGCCGGCACCAGGAGCGGCTCGAGACCGTCGATCTCGTGCCGCTCGGCGAGGCCGAGCGGGTGACCCGCGGGCAGGGCGCGCGCCGCGCGGCCAGCCAGGTCGAGCACCGGACGGGGGGCGTAGCCGGGAGTCGGCCGACGTTCCCGAACGGCGCGCAGGATGGACCCGACCGCCTCGACCCCGAGCAGGTGCGACGGTTGATAGATCGCGGCGTGGCGGCCGTCGCGGCTGACCACGTGACCCTTCTCGCGGAGCAGCTCCCAGGTCGGCCGGTGGTGGCAGCGGACCACGACGAACACGCCGCCCGCGAAGCTCGCCTCGTCGTCGCGCCGGAGCGCGTGAAAGATGTCGACCACGCCCGCACGACCGAGCACGCCGCCGTCCGCCTCCGGCCGGAACACCTCGGCCAGCTCGACCGGGCGGAGGATCGGCGCGTGCAGGTCGGGACGGTCGACCGCGAGCCCGGTCGCGTTGCCCACGATGCCCATCTCGCAGAAGTCGGGCGCGCCGCGCCGGGGCACGTCCGCGAGGACCTCGTCCCGCTGCCGGAGGGTTGCAGCGGCCGTCCCAGCCATGTGGAAGCACCCGTCCAGCCCGACCGCCGGGTATGCGTCGTCCCGGATCCTGAGCCGCCCCTCGGACGGCGTGAACACGAGGTCGTACTCGCTCGACTTGCCGGCCGCGACGACCTCGAGGCCCAGGCCGCGCAGCCGGTCGATCAGGCCGATCAGGAGGCTCGGCTGGTCGCCGTCGACCGGGGTGTAGACGACGTCCGCGGCGGCCGCGCGGGCGGCCAGCACCGGGCCGACCGTGACGTCGGCCTCCTTGCTCACCATCGCGACGTGCAGGCCGTTCTGGATCGCGCGGGCCGCGTGCGCGGCGGCGGCCACGGGCTGGCCGGTGGCCTCGACCAGGATGTCGGCCGGCAGCTCCAGGGCGAGCTCCGGCTGGTCGACCAGGACCGTGCCGCCCCCGTGCAGCGTGCGGAGCGCCTCGCTCCGACCGATGCAGTAAGCGGCGCCCGGCACCAGGCCGTCCTGCTCCAGCGCGGCCGCGAGCGACCGGATCTCGCGATCGCAGACCACGCTGACCTCGAGGTCCGGCAGGCGGGCGGCCTGCGCGAGCAGCGAAGTCCCGAACTGGCCGGCGCCGATCAGGATCGCGCGGACGACGCGCGGTTCCTCCCCGAGGCGGCGGGCTCCCGGAGGCAACGCCACGGCTGATCTATAACCGGAGGCTGCTCAGGCGGCGGCGGGCGCCATCAAAGAATCGGTGATCGCGCTCTGCAACGAGGCGTAGCTGAACGGCTTGGTGAAGATCTGCTGCGGCTGAACCTCGGCTTCCTGCGCCAGCCGCTCGGGATAGGCGGTGATCACGATCAGCGGCACATGGTGCTCGCGCGCCAGCGCGTTCCCGGCGAGCAGCCCGGCGACCCGCCCGTCGCGGAGCTGGACGTCGGCCAGCACCAGGGTCGGCGCCTCGTGCGCCGCGCACGCCATCGCTTCCTCGAAGGTCGCGGCGGGCCCGATGACCCGCTGGCCCATGTTCTCGACCACCCGCTGGATCTCGTGCGCGATCAGGTAGTCGTCCTCGATGATTAGGACCTGCGCGCTCGCCAGCCGGCCGAGCCGGTGCCGGGCGGCGGCCACCAGCCGTGCGACCTCCGGCTCGTCCAGGTCGAGGATCTGCCCCACCTCCGCATGCGTCAGGCCGATGACGTGCGCCAGAAGCAGCGCGGCGCGCGACTCCCGCTCGACCGTCGCGATCTGCAGGAACAGGCGCGCCTCGGCGCTCACCGGCTCGCCGCTCCCGATCCTCGGTGTGAGCGACGGCAGGTCGTTGACCTCGTGGAACAACCGGAACAGGGAGACCAACACCGCCGCCTGATCGATCACGTCAGGGGCCGCGACCAGCGCCTGGAGGGTGGCGCGGACGCATTCATCCCCCTTCTCGCGGCTGCCGGTTGACGCATAGGCATAGCGTCGGAGGCCCGGGAGATGACGCAGCACCGGCTCGAAACGAGTCATGCCACCCTCTTCCTCAGCATATGGAACCTTGCCGGCATCTTAACCGAATAGAAGCTCGCGGCAAGCCGACCCGTCATCGAGGTGAACGCTAGGCGCGTCGCGGGGCGCGCGCAGCCGCCGGATGCGTCTCGATGAACCGCCGGAGCGTGAGTTCGAGCCGCGCCGCATGAACGGCGTCGCCGCGCGCCTGCGCCGAGCGGATGTCGTCCAAGATCATCCGCTGGATGCGGCGCGCGCCGTCGGTGGCATGCGC
This sequence comes from Geminicoccaceae bacterium, assembly GCA_036375275.1. Taxonomy (GTDB): domain Bacteria; phylum Pseudomonadota; class Alphaproteobacteria; order Geminicoccales; family Geminicoccaceae; genus DASUSF01. Next base: position 24,112 of record DASUSF010000344.1, read on the forward strand.
GAGATGATCCGCCATCTCGAGCGCCACGATCTCAGGCACGTGCTCGTGCTCCCGGATCGCCTCGATCTCCTGTTCGTTCAACGCGCACAGCGCGAGGCAGTCCTCGAAGGTCAGCATCGTCCACCTCCAGGCTGGTGCCGAGCCGGCGCGACGATGGACGCGCGCCTCGCACGGGAGCCGCCATGACCGGGATCAATCCGGCCTCCCGGCGAGCGGACGACCATCGAGCGCTGCCGCGCCTGGGCCACTTCGCTCCACGGGCCGATGCGCGACAGATCGCCTCAGGCAGGACGCTCAAAGCACCGGCTCGCGCTGGCCCCGGCCGCGGTCGATCCAGATCGAGCCGGGATCCGAGGGGTCCGTCCGGGGCGCCTCCGGCGGCAGCGGATCGGGCAGCCTTTCGGCCTCGACTGGCGCCGCGCCGCCGCGAAGACGGGAGGAGTTGGCGATCCGATCCCCGATCTGCCGGGACAGATCTTCCAGGGCCTCCCCCATCGCCCGCTCGATCGCGACCGTGCCGCCGGCGCAGTCGCTGCCGGCGTCGGCCACCGCCTCACCTTCTGCGACCACGGTCGCGCCGAGCGCGCGCCCGGACCGGTCGTCCACCAGGACCGAGGCGGTGAGCCCGACCTCGGCCGCGAGCTGGGAATCGAACAGCTTGTCGACGGCGATCAGATCGACGTCGATGTCCTGGGCGCGCACGAAGATCACGCCCGCGATCCCGGTCCGGTCGATTTCGTTCGAGGTGACCGCGCGCTCGCTCAGGTCGACCTCGGCGATCAGCGGCACGAGGGTCCGGTAGATCGAGGTCGTGAAGGCGCTCCTGGCGTCGACCGGGTAGACGTGCGCAACGCAGGCGCCGCCCTGGAACTCGAACCGCCCGGTCAGCGCCCGATCGTCCACGAACAGCGCGTAGGTTCCCGGAACCGGCTCGGCGAAGCTGGTGTAGACGTTGAGCGCCGGACGTGCGGCCGGTCGCGCCGTCTCCTGGGCGCAGCCGCCCGCGAGCAGGACCACGAGGCCGGCGGACAGGGCCGCCCCGCCGCGCCGGGGCCCGGCGCTCATCCGGCCCCCCGCGGCGCCCGCCGGTCCGGCCGTGCCGACGGATTCTCCGGTGCCGGGACGCCGCCGCGGCTCCGACGCCGCGGGGCGGCGGCCGGATGTGCTCTCGAAATCGACATGAACCACGATCCCATCGCTGCCAATCGAGCACCCGGGCGGTCGATGATCCCGCGGTGCCCGCGCGTGCATGGCGTCGCCGCTGGCCCAACCCGGCCGGGCCGCGACGAGACTAGCGGATCGCGAGTATGCTGGACATACCGGCGCGCCGCCCGGCGGGTCGCCATGGAGCCCGGCGATGGCCGTCATCCGGGCCGGAGATTGACGTGCCCGAGCCGGTGTGCTGCTGAACGGCTTCATGCCCCATCGCCACGAACCGATGCCGTTCCGCCTCCCGGGCCGGGCCTGATGCGCGTCGAGCTGTTCGACTTCGAGCTGCCGGCGGAGCGGATCGCCCAGCGTCCGTCCGTGCCGCGGGACGCCGCGCGGTTGCTCCACGTCGCCGCCGGCGGCGGGCTTCGCGACGGCCGGGTCCGCGACCTGCCGGACCTGCTCCGGCCGGGCGACCTCCTGGTGTTCAACGACACCCGCGTGATCCCGGCGCGCCTCGCCGGGCGGCGCGGTGAGGCGGCGGTCGAGGTCACCCTGCTCGAGCCGGCCGAAGGGGGCTGCTGGCGCGCCCTCGCCCGCCCCGCGCGGAAGCTCCGCGCCGGCGACCGGATCGACTTCTCGGACGATTTCGCGGCCGAGGTCGTGGCGCGGGGCGAGGCCGGTGAGGCGCTGCTGCGCTTCGACGAGCCGCCCGACCTCTTCCGGGCCAGGCTCGAGCGCCACGGCGCCATGCCGCTCCCGCCCTACATCCGCCGCCCCCGGGGCGGGGACGCCCGCGACCGCGAGGACTACCAGACCATGTTCGCGCGCCGGGACGGGGCCGTCGCGTCGCCCACCGCCGCGCTCCACTTCACGTCCGACCTCGTCGCCCGCCTCGGCGCGCGGGGCATCGGTCCGACCTTCGTCACGCTCCACGTCGGCGCGGGCACCTTCCTGCCGGTCAGGGCGGAGGACACGCGCGAGCACGTGATGCACGAGGAGCGCTACGCGATCGAGCCGTCGGCCGCCCTGGCGATCGACCGGGCCCGCGCCGCCGGCGGGCGGATCGTCGCGGTCGGGACCACGGTGCTCCGGACGCTCGAGAGCGCGGCCGACGAGCGGGGCGTGCTCCGGCCGGGGGCCGGCGCGACCCGGCTGTTCATCACCCCCGGCTACCGGTTCAGGGTCGTGGACCTCCTGATGACCAACTTCCATCTGCCGCGCTCGACCCTGTTCATGCTGGTCGCGGCCTTCGCCGGGCTGGAGCGGATGCGCGCCGCCTACCGCCATGCGATCGGCGCCGGCTATCGCTTTTACTCCTACGGCGACGCCACGCTCCTGGAGCGGAATCCGTGAGCGGGGAGCTGGGCTTCGAGCTGCTGGCGAGCGACGGCGTGGCCCGGCGCGGCCGGCTCCGGACCGCCCACGGCACGGTCGAGACCCCGGCCTTCATGGCGGTCGGCACGGCCGCGACCGTGAAGGCGATGACCGCGGACGCGGTCCGCGCGACCGGCACCGAGATCGTGCTCGGCAACACCTACCACCTGATGCTCCGGCCGGGAGCGGAGCGGATCGCGCGCCAG
>DASUSF010000345.1:0-9047 GCA_036375275.1 Geminicoccaceae bacterium
GATCGGCCCCTCGCCCGGGACCGCCTGAGTTGCGAAACGGTGCAGCTCGCAGCGCGCGCAGGCGGACAGCTCCCGGTGCAACGCCGGCAGGCCGCCCGCCGCGGGCCGGTTCGGGCCGGCGCGCGGGACCCAGCGCGCCGCCTTCACCGGGGGCAGGCTCGGCCCCGCCTCGACCATGCCCTCGACCCGCGCCTCCGCCGCCCGGACCAGACCCCGGATCGCGCCGGCCTCCGGCAGGTTCCTCCAGTATTTCTTCGGCATCTCGGCGCGCATCGCCTGCACCTTGAGCCGCGCCGGGTTGAAGATGTGCCCGTAGTAGGTCCGCCAGAGCGCCTCGAGCGCATCCCCGTCGGGCGCGGCCTTGCGGCTGGTCCCGGGCGCGAAGGCCAGGCGCGCGCCGTCCCAGTGCACGGAGCGGCCCGGCGTCAGGATCGACCAGCGGAGCTGTGCGAAGCGGCGCTGGAAGAACGGCGCGTTCGCCTCGACGATGTGGTGGTCGGGCTCGAACCAGGCGACGAACTGTTCCGGCTCCACGTCCGCCACCCGGCGGAAACGGACGAACGCCCGCATCTTGTGCATGTCGCGGCGCACCGCCTGCGCCATCGTCCGGGCGCGGCGGACGTCGGGGTCGACCGCGACCTCGAGCAGCGCCCGCTCACCCTGGACGATCCGCCAGAGCAGCCGGTAGAGCAGCGCGAAGCGCTCGCGCGAGGCGTGGCAGATCACCGTCTCCGCGAGGTCCGGAAACCCGCGCGGCACCCGGAGCTCGATCTCCCCGCCAGCTTCCAGCTGCCGGGTCGCGTGCAGCTCGCGGGGTGCGGCGGCGTCGCGCCAGGCGATCTCGTCGGGCGGCAGCTTGGCCGCGAGCGCGGCCCCGGCCAGGCTCCGCCACGCCGCGAGGTCGGCCGCCGCCGCGAGGGGGGCGTCGAACATCAGATCAGCTGAAGCTGCTCGGGGGCGTAGCGCGCGCGGAGGTCGATCCGCTCGAGCAGCGCGCGGGCGCTGGCCGCTCCCTCGGCGCCCGCACCGACCAGGAACGGGCCGACCTTGGCGAGCGAGACGCCGAGCCGCCGGAGCTCGTCCAGGCGGATCCGACGGTGCCGGCGGATCTTGAGGATCCGCCCGACGCTCCGGACGCCGAGCCCGGGGACGCGGAGCAACTCCTCGCGCGAAGCGCGGTTGAGGTCGACCGGGAACCGGCCCCGGTTGGCCAGCGCCCAGGCGAGCTTCGGATCGACCGCGAGGTCGAGCTGCCCGCTGCCCGTGTCCGGCAGCAGGTCCGAAATCTCGAAGCCGTAGAAGCGGGACAGCCAGTCGGCCTGGTAGAGCCGGTGCTCGCGCATCAGCGGCGGCGCCTTGAGCGGCAGCTTGGACGAGCTGTCCGGGATCGGGCTGAACGCCGAATAGTAGACCCGCTTCAGGCCGTAGGACGCGTACAGGCTCGCGCTGGTGGTCAGGATCGAGCGGTCGTCCGCGCCGTCGGCGCCGACGATCATCTGGGTGCTCTGGCCCGCGGGGGCGAACCGTCCCGGCTGCTCGCCGGCCTTCGCCGCGTCGATCCGGAGCCGCGTCCCCGCCATCGCGCGGCGGATCGTCCCGATCTTCTTCTCCGGCGCGAACGCCTCCAGGCCCTGGCTGGTCGGCAGCTCGATGTTGATGCTGACCCGGTCGGCGTAGCGGCCCGCCTCCTCGACCAGCTCCTCGGACGCGTCGGGGATGGTCTTGAGGTGGATGTAGCCCTTGAAGCCGTGCTCCTCGCGCAGCGTCCGCGCCACCCGGACCAGCTCCTCCATGGTGTGGTCCGGGCCCTGGATGATGCCGGAGCTGAGGAACAGGCCTTCGATGTAGTTCCGCTTGTAGAAGTCGAGGGTCAGGGTCACGACCTCCTCGACCGAGAACCGGGCGCGGCGGACGTTGGACGAGCGCCGGTTCACGCAGTACGCGCAGTCGAAGATGCAGAAGTTGGTCAGCAGGATCTTGAGCAGCGAGATGCAGCGGCCGTCGGGCGCGTAGGAGTGGCAGATGCCGCTGCCCTCGGTCGAGCCGAGGCCCCCGGCCCGGGAATCACGACGGGCGGTCCCGCTCGACGCGCACGAGGCGTCGTACTTCGCCGCGTCCGCGAGGATGGCGAGCTTGTCCACGAGGGTGTGCCGCATGACGATGTTCTTGTTACGTTCGACAACAAAGTCAACCGGATGCCCGCCCGCCGCGACAAACGGCGCTGCCGGATGACCCGGCGCATGCTACGCCGGCGCCGTTCGATACGACGCGGAGGGCGGACTGGATGGCGCCGCAGCGGGCATCCGGGGCGGAGCCGGTCCCGGTCTCGTCGACCTCGCGCAAGGCTGCCGAAGGCCGTGGACGCCGCCGTCAGGACCTCCGCCAGCGCTCGAAGACGCCGCGATAGAGCTCGACCAGGGCGGGGTCGGGCGCGGCTGGCGGCGCGAGGAAGGGGGTGATCCAGGCATCGGCGCCGGCCTCAAGGTCCGATACCTCGTGGATCGCGCGCGCCGCATGCAGCGCCGCCCCGACGGTGGCGGGCGCCGAACGGTGGAGCTCCCGGGTCGCCGCGCCGAGGCAGGCAGGGATGATCGCGCGCGCCGGCGCGCGGGCGACGATGCTGCCGGCGAGCCGGATCTCCCGAGGAGGCCCGCCCTCCGCCTCGAGCCCGGCACGGGCAGCGAAGCCGATCCCTTCGTAGATCGCCCGGGCGAGATCGCCGATCATCGACGCCTCGCCAAGCCCGTTCAGCATCCACGGTCCGGCGCCGCCCGCGGGACCACCGCGCACGTCGTGCGTGCCGGGCCTGGCCGCGCCGGCACGCTCGTCGATCAGGGTCTGCAGCTCGCCGCGGGTCAGCCCGATCAGCCCGCCGGCAGCGAACAGATCCTCCGCCAGCCCGACCAGCCAGTCGAGCGCCGCGCCGCCGATGCCGCCCGCGATCAGCCGGCGCTCCTCGAGGTCGGGCCCGAGGCGGACGTACCCGCCGGCCGCGACACCCGGCTCGGGCGGGCGGACCAGCCAGGCATCGTCATCGAGGACCGCGACCGCGGCCTCGAACCCCGCCTCCGCCGCGCCTGCCGCGGCCGCCGCGACGAGCGGCGCCGGCGGTGCCAGGACCACCGGCGTCTCGTCCCGGAGCCCGGTCATCGCGGCCGCCGCGGCGCACATCCCGAGCGTCTGCCGCGGCGAGACCGCAGGCGGCAGGAGGTGGTCCAGCGCGTGCGGGCCGGCGCCGGGCGCGGCGTCCTCGAAGCCCAGAGCCGCATCGACCGTGCCCCGGGTCGGCCGGCCGGTCAGGCAGGCGTGGATCCAGCCCTTGACGTCGAGCGCCAGCGCCGCGTGATCGAGGTCGCCCCGCCGGTCGCGGAGCAGAGCGGCGAGGAGGTTCGACGTGCACGGCACGCCCGGGTCCCGGCCGGTCGATGCACCCCAGCCGCGCCGGTCGAGCGGCGAGATCACCGGCGCCAGCGGCTCGCGGTCCTCGTCGATCAGGCAGAGCCCGCCCGAGGCGCCGGTCAGGCCGAGCGCGACCGTCCGGCGACCCAGATCCGGGACCGCCGCCGCAAGCTCGTGGATCACCCGGACCGCCGTCTGCCAGGCGCGGACCGGGTCCAGCTCGACCCGTCCCGAGCCGAGCGGCCTGGCGTGCAGCGGGCGCCGGGCCGCGCCGAGCTCCCGCCCGGCAGGATCGAAGCCGGTGGCTCGGATCTCACGTGCGCCGACCTCGAGGCCGATGATCACGTCGCTTGGCCGGCCCATGCTCCGGAGCCTCTACCAGAACGGCAACCGCCGGAGCTTCATGCAGCTTTCAGGCGAGAAAGGCAATCCGATTTCGCCCGCTCGGGCACCACGTGGCGTCGATGTCGAGGCCGATCGCGAGCGGCAGCTCCTGCAGGTCGGCGCCTCCTCACGTGCGGTCGATGCTGCCACGCCGCAATGCCGACGCCAGCTCGACGATTGACGGACCGCACCCCCGCCTGTATCGGCCCCGGAACGGATTGCCGGGCGCACCATGCCGAAACCCGAGCTCATCGACGGCCTCGTCGAGATTCAAGACCGGTTCGACGGCCTGATCGTCGACCAGTGGGGCGTGCTGCACGACGGCACCGCCTTCTATGCCGCGGCCCTCGAGGCGCTGGAGCGGCTGCGCGCGGCGGGCAAGCGGATCGTGCTGCTCAGCAACTCGGGGCGGCGGCTCGCCTTCAACCGGCACCGGCTGGCCCGGATGGGGCTGCCGGATGGCCTGGTCGAGCAGGTGGTCACCTCGGGCGAGGTGGCGTGGTCGATGCTCCGCGCGCGTGACGACGAGCCCTTCCGCTCGCTCGGCCGGCGCTGCTTCCTCTGGACCGAGGGTGAGGACCGCGGGATCCTCGACGACCTCGCGCTGACGACGGTCGACGCCCCGGCGGAGGCCGACTTCGTGCTCCTCGCGGGTCTGCCGCAGGGGCTCCGCCCCGACGATCTGCGCCCCGATCTCGAGGCCGCGCGCGCCCGCGACCTGATGATGATCTGCTGCAACCCCGACCGGATCGTGGTCACCGCGTTCGGGGTGATCCCGGCGACCGGCTCGGTGGCCGCGCTGTACGAGGAGCTCGGCGGGCGGGTCCACTACGTCGGCAAGCCGCACCCCCTGGTCTACCGGATCTGCCTCGGCGCGCTCCGGCCGATCCCGAAGGAGCGGATCCTCGCGGTCGGCGACTCCCTCGAGCACGACATCGCGGGCGGTGCCGCCGCGGGGCTCGGCACGGTGATGATCACGAGCGGCATCCACGCCGCCGAGATCGATCCCGATGCCGACGAGCCGGCGCTGCGCGCGGCCCTGGATCGCCTGAGCGCGGCGCACGGGGCCGGCCCCGACTTCGTCCTGCCGCGGTTCATCTGGACGGGCCCGGCATGCGGAGGGCGACGGTGACGGTCGGCATCATCGCGGCGATTCCCCAGGAGCTGCAGCACCTGCGCGAGGTGCTGGCGCACGATCGGGTGAGCGAGACCGGCGGCTTCCGCTTCGACCACGGCACGCTCGACGGCATCGAGGTGGTGGTCGCCGAGGCGGGGATCGGCAAGGTCAACAGCGCCATGGTCGCGACCCTTCTGGCGAGCCGGTTCGGCGCCGATCCGCTGGTCTTCAGCGGCGTCGCCGGCGGACTCGACCCGGACCTCGCGATCGGCGACCTGGTGGTCGGGGAGCGCGCCATCCAGCACGACGCGGGCGTGATCGAGGACCAGCGGCTGCAGGTCTACCAGGCCGGCCACGTCCCCTTCTTCAACCCGACCGACCGGCTCGGCTACGCCCTCGATCCCGAACTGCTCGAGGCGGCGCGCCGGGCGCTCGCCGGGCTCGAGCTCGCGCCGCTCTCGTCCCGGGCGGGCGGGGTTGGGCGGCCGCCCCGGATCGTGTTCGGAACCATTCTCGCCGGCGACCAGTACATCCACTGCGAAGCCGCACGCGAACGGCTGTATCGGGATTTCACGGCCCATGCGGTTGCCATGGAGGGGGGCGCCGTGGCACAGGTGGCCGAGCGGCTGGGGGTCCGCTGGCTCGAGATCCGGGCCCTGTCGGATCTCGCGGGTCGGGATTCGCGGATCGACTTTGCTGCGTTCGTCGACGAGGTGGCGGCGAGCTCCTTCGCCGCCCTGAAGCGCCTTCTGCCCACCGTCGCCTGAGGCGGATCGGCGGAGAAAACGGCCGGGGAGAGCGTGACCCGCTTCAGGTCAGCGCGGCGTCGCGCCCGGCGGATCGAGGTCGAGGTCCGCTGATCCGGCAAGTGAGCAAGCCTGGGGATCATGATGCTTAGCCGGATCGGCGTGTGCCAGTGGTTTCACTTCGACGCGCACGACGACCTCGAACGCAGCATCGAGCTGCTCGATGATCTCGGGGTCCGCCATCTCCGGACCGGCATCTCCTGGGCCGACTTCCACCGGCCCGGCGGGCGGCGCTGGTACGACCACCAGATGGCCCGGCTGCGCGATGCCGGCCTCGAGGTCCTGCTCTCGGTCTGGCACACCCCGCCTTCGATCTCCGAGGGTGGCCACTGCGCCAGTCCGCCGCGCGACCTCAAGGCCTTCGCCGACTTCATCGACCAGGTGATCGACCTCTACGGCGACGGCTTCGGGGCGCTCGAGCTCTGGAACGAGCCGAACAATCGCTACAAGTGGGATTTCGAGGTCTACGATCCGGACTGGCGCAAGTTCGCGACCATGATCTGCAATGCCGGGTGGTGGGCGCGCGCGCGCGGGCGGACCACGGTGCTCGGCGGGGCGGCGCCGGCGGATCCGGCATGGCTCGAGCTGATGGACGGGTACGGCGTGCTCGACTGCGTCGACGTCGTGGCGATCCATGCCTTTCCCGGCATGTGGTGGCCGGGCGGGCGGAACTGGGAGTGGTTCAGCCACTGGCGGGGCTGGGAGCAGCGGATCGACTCGATCCAGGCGGTGATCGGCGAGCGTGCGCTCTGGGTGACCGAGACCGGGCTCGCGACCTGCGACCGGGTCGCCGCCGCGCCCGAGAAGCACGGGCTCCAGGAGCGTAAGCTGGTGGAGGCGTCGGGCGCGCCGGCCGAGCGCGTCTACTGGTATTCGCTGATCGACCTGCACCCCGAGCGAGCCGCGCTCGAGGGCTTTCACGTCGACGAGAACGAGTACCACATGGGGCTGACCACCTCCGACGGCCGGCGGAAGCCCGCCTACCACCGGTTGAAGCGGATCCTCGCCGAGCCGCTCCGCCGGACCGGCTGAGGGTCACCCGAGGCGCAGGCCGGCGTCTTCGCGCACGGGAGGGATTGCCCTCGCCTTGACCAGCCCGTGCCCGTAAACTGTGCAGCCAGCCGGCATCCGGGCACAGGCTCCTCGGGCGCACCTCGCCCGCCGCGACTGGCACGGTCCGTGCAAGCCAGGATGGTGCCGCGCGTCGGTGCACCATGTCGTTCGAGTTGGGTGGGGGTCGAGCCAGAGATGAAGAAGATCGAGGCGATCATCAAGCCGTTCAAGCTGGACGAGGTCAAGGAGGCCCTCCAGGAGGTCGGGCTCAAGGGCATGACGGTGACCGAGGTCAAGGGCTTCGGCCGCCAGAAGGGCCACACCGAGCTCTACCGCGGCGCCGAGTACGTGGTCGACTTCCTGCCCAAGGTGAAGATCGAGGTGGTGCTCGAGGACGGCCTCGTCGACCGCGCGGTCGAGGTCATCCAGCAGGCCGCCAAGACCGACCGCATCGGCGACGGCAAGATCTTCGTCTACAACCTCGAGGGGGTGGTCCGCATCCGCACCGGCGAGCGCGACGCCGACGCCCTCTGAGGCCCGAGGAGCCGCCTGCGGGGCAAGGACGGGCCCGCAGGCAGGACCCGTCTCCGGACGCCGCCGGGCGCCGGGGACACGCCCGTTCTCAGGCAGCGCAACGAACCTGAAAGGAGTCCGCCCATGATGCTGGGATGCACCTCGCCCTCGGACGTGATGAAGGCGATCCGGGACCACGAGGTCGAGATCGTCGACCTCCGCTTCACCGACCTGCCCGGGATGTGGCAGCACACCTCCTACCCCGCCAAGTCGTTCGAGGGCGACGCGATCGACGAGGGCCTCGGCTTCGACGGCTCCTCGATCCGCGGCTTCCAGGAGATCCAGGCGTCCGACATGCTGCTCATGCCGGACGAGACCACCGCCTTCCTCGACCCGTTCACCCGCCACAAGACCCTGGTCATGATCTGCGACGTGCGCGATCCGGTGACCAAGGAGTTCTACGCGCGCGACCCCCGCGGCGTCGCCCGCAAGGCCGAGGAGTACATGAAGACGATCGGCGTGGGCGACCGCGCCTTCTTCGGCCCGGAGGCCGAGTTCTTCGTCTTCGACGACGTCCGCTACGGCCAGGAGACCAGCTACGGCACCTACTCGGTCGACTCGGTCGAGGGCCACTGGAACATGCCCAACGACGAGGGCCCGAACCTCGGCTACAAGGTGCGCCCCAAGGAGGGCTACTTCCCGGTCCCGCCGACCGACACGCTCCACGACATCCGCTCCGAGATGTCGCTGGTCATGCAGGAGCTCGGCATGATCGTCGAGTGCCACCACCACGAGGTGGCGACCGCCGGCCAGTGCGAGATCGACATGAAGTTCGACACGCTGGTGCGCACCGCCGACAACCTCCTGAAGTACAAGTACGTCGTGAAGAACGTCGCCAAGCGCCACGGCAAGACCGCGACCTTCATGCCCAAGCCCCTCTACGGCGACAACGGCTCGGGCATGCACACCCACCAGTCGATCTGGGACGGCGACACGCCGCTGTTCGGCGACCCCGGCGGCTTCGCCGGGCTGTCCGACAACGCCCGCTACTACATCGGCGGCCTCCTGAAGCACGCGGGCGCGATCCTCGCCTTCGCGGCGCCGACGACCAACTCCTACCACCGCCTGGTCCCGGGCTTCGAGGCGCCGGTCAACCTCGCCTGGTCGCTCAGGAACCGCTCGGCCGCGGTCCGGATCCCGATGTACTCCGACAGCCCCAAGGCCAAGCGCGCCGAGTTCCGCTGCCCGGACCCGTCCTGCAACCCCTACATCGCGTTCTCGGCCATGCTGATGGCCGGCCTCGACGGGATCAGGAACAAGATCGACCCGGGCGACCCGGTCGACAAGAACATCTACGACCTGCCGCCGGAGGAGCTGGCCGAGTTCCCGAGCGTCCCGGCCTCGCTCGAGGAGGCGCTCGACGCCCTCGACGCCGACAACGGCTTCCTCACGGAGGGCGACGTGTTCACCCAGGACTTCGTCGACAACTACATCGCCTACAAGCGCGACGCCGAGGTCGACGCCATCCGGCTGCGCCCCCACCCCTACGAGTTCGTGCTCTACTACGACATCTAGGCCTCAAGCAGCGCGAAGCGCGGTAGGCCAACCAAGAGCAGGCAGCGCCTGCAGGCTCGAGTCCCGCGGCCGCCTTCGGGCGGCCGCTTTGCTTCCGGAGAGGGCGGACCAGTGCCGCCACGCCCGGTGTTCCGCCTCCACCGAACGGCCGCGCTCGGCCGGTCGCCGCTTGCCGCCAGCGGCTTGTTTTTTTCACGGGT
>DASUSF010000346.1:0-2692 GCA_036375275.1 Geminicoccaceae bacterium
GCGACGTCCTTCCGCTCATCGGAAGAAAATTGCTCTGTTGCAGTGGATCAGAGCGGGTTCACCCGCTCGGAACCGCTTGCACGCGGCTCCGTCATATCGGGATCCGCTCTAGTTCTGCAGGCCCGAATCAGACGTATCAGCGCCGTGCCGGCCGGCGGCGTCCCACCCCTTGGCTCACCGCGCCCCTGATGGAGCCCCTCGGGCCCTGCGGGGTTCCACCTCACCGGACCTAGTGGAACAGCGCCGGGACCCGGTCGCCGCGCTTCAGGCCGTCCATGGCAACCACCTCGAGCCGGTCGTCGTCGAGCTTCGCGAAGGTGAAGGTGCGCTCGTCGATGCCCTTGCAGCGATCGGTGCCGCTGGTGGGGAACTCGTCCGAGCCGGTCTCGTCGCCGATCCGGTCGCGCCAGTGGTACGACACCGCGAGCGCCAGTTCGTCCGGCGTTTCGCGCACCACCTCGCTCTCGAGGACCCCGTCCAGATAGGGCGCGCGGCAGCGACCGTCCCACTCGACCGCATGGCGCCGGTAGTAGGCGCTCATCTCGCCGTAGGTCGCCCATCCGCCCGGCACCGGCGGCTGGTAGAGGGCGCAGCCGGCGAGCAGGGCACCGAGCGCCACCGTGGTGATCATGGCACGAACCGACCGCATGGGCGTCTTCCTCCAAGGCCCGTCGCTTGATGTAGGTCGCCGGCGGCGGCCGGCCATGCCCGGTGACGGACGCGGGGGCGCGCGGTCGAGCAAGCGGCGCCACCTGCGGCATGGGCGGCCGCGCCGGGGGTCGGATCCCCGCCGGTGGGGGAGCGATTGACAAGCCGCCGCCCCTCCTCCAATGAGAACAAAGATGGAACACGCGCCACAGAGGCGGAGCGGCGGGATGAAGCACGCGGCGTATCGGCGGGGACGACGGGTGCGCCCGGTCCGGATCAGGACGCTCGCCGACCTCGACGGGCGGAACCAGCTCTACGCCCACTGCAACCACTGCCGGCACGCCAGGCGCCTCGACGTGCCGATGCTGCTCGCGCGGTTCGGCGCGCTGACCTTCGGCCGGCTCAAGAACCGGCTGCGCTGCGCCCGCTGCGGCGCCCGCCGCCCCGAGCTCATGCACGTCTGGGACAATGGCGTGCAGTAGCCTTGGTGCTCCTCAGCCCGGGCGCAGGAGCACAGGCCGATCGCCGGAACGCCCTCTTCGTCCGCTCAGAGGCTGCCGGCGGCCCCGCCCTCGGCCCCGAACGGCGCCCCCGCCACGACGGCGCGCTGCGCAGCGAGCCACGGATCGTGTCGACCACCCGCGTCACGCGCAGCGTCTCCTCGCCTCTCAGCCTCTTCCGGGATTCCAGGAGACGCGCGTTCGAGCCTTCCAGGCGCCGGGCGAGGCCGGTGGCGAGGTGCAGGGTGACGTCCGGGTACTTCTGGAAGAAGGTCGTGGCATCGGCGACGTGAACGGTCGAGCGACGGAGCGTCCGGACATCCGCGGTGTGCGGGCGGCGCAGCAGGACCGAGAGCTCGCCGAAGATCGCGCCCGGCTCATCGACCTCGTCGAGCCGCACCCCGCCCTGGGAAATCTCGAGGGCCCCCTCCTTGAGGATCAGGATGCGGTTCGAGATCGTGCCTTCCTGCAGGAGCCGCACCCCCGGCTCGAACGTCTCGACCGGCAGGTTCTCCAGCGGCAGGATCACCTGCGCCAGCCGCTCGAGGCTGGTCAGCACCTCCTCGGCGGATTGCGGGCGGTCCTCCGCCCGCTTCGCGAGCAGGCGGCGAACGAGATCGGCCAGCTGCGGCGGGGCGTCGGGGCGAAGCTCCTCGAGCGGCGCCGGCTCCCGCAGGAGGATGGCAGCGAACACCGCGCCGATGGTCCTGCCCTCGAACGCCGGCCGTCCGGCGAGCAGCTCGTAGAGCGTCGCCCCGAGCGCGAACAGGTCGGTCCGCGGATCGACCTCGAGCCCCTCGACCTGTTCGGGCGCCATGTACCGCGGCGTGCCGATCCGGCGCCCGAGGTCGGAGGTATCCGGCGTCCCCGGGCGGACCCGCTTGGCAGCGCCGAAGTCGGTGAGCTTGGCGAGCCCAGAGCGGCGCTCGATCAGGATGTTGCTGGGCTTGACGTCGCGGTGGATCAGCCCCTCGGCATGGGCCGCGACGAGGGCGCTCGCGAGGTCCCGCGCGATCCCGATCGCGTCGGGGACCGGAAGGGTGCCGTCGCAGCAAGCATCGAGCGGCTCGCCCTCGACCAGGTCCATGACGATGAACGGGTGGGCGTGGGAGTCGTCGACGTCGAGCACCCGGACGACGTTCGGATGGTTCAACGCGTGCGCGGCCCGGGCGTCGTCGAGGAAGCAGCCGAAGTGCTCGCGGTCGTCGCGCCACTCCTGCTTCAGGACCTTGATCGCGACCTCGCGCTCGAGCAGCGGGTGGCACGCGACGAACACCTCGCTCATCGCGCCGGCGCCGAGCCGCCGGCCGAGCTCGTACCGGCCGAGCCGGCCCTCGGCCACCAGCCCGTTCTCCTTAACGATATGCATTATGCTTGTCTCCGGAGCACCTCGCCACCGCACGCGACAATAATCGTTGGAAATTTAGAGATATTTGAACAGGAATGATTAATTGGGCATCGACGCAACGTCGCACAGCTCAAGAACCGGCTCCGCCGCGCCCGCCGCCCTGGGCTCACGCAGGTCTGAAACGGCTGATCTTCAA
>DASUSF010000347.1:0-3848 GCA_036375275.1 Geminicoccaceae bacterium
GCGAGCAAGGTGAAGCGAGCGCGTCCAGAAGCCATCCCCGATCTGTTCGGTCATGCGGAGTGTGCCGTCGCTCCGACCGGTCCGGCAAGGACCGATCGCGCCCCCTCCGATCGCGAGGGCGTGGTCCCGGTGCTGGTGCCGCTGCCGCTCGACGAGCCGTTCGACTATACCCTCGACGGCGCGCCGCCGCCGCCCGGGCGCTTCGTCGAGGTCCCGTTCGGCCCCCGCGACCTGGTCGGCGTCGTCTGGCCGGGCCGCGGCGGGCGGGAGGTGGCGCGGGCGCGGCTCAAGCCGGTCGGGCGCAGGCTCGATGCGCCGCCGCTGCCGCCGGCGCTGCTCCGTCTGGTCGAGCACGTCGCCGCGATCACGCTGGCGCCGCTCGGCAATGCCCTCAAGCTCGCGATCCCCGTGCCGGCGGCGCTCGACCCGCCGCTCCCCAAGCCGGGCCTCCGCCGGGCGCCGGCGCCGCCGGACGGGGTCCGGCTCACCGGTGCCCGAAGCCGCGTGCTCGAGGCACTGGCCGAGGGCGAGGTCGTGCCCGCGGCCGACCTCGGGCGCCGCGCCGGGGCCAGTCCCGCGGTGGTCCAGGGGCTGGTGAAGGCGGGCCTGCTCGAGAGCGCGGCGATGCCCCCGGCCGATCCGGAGCAGCCGGACCCGGGGCGGCCGGCGGTCGACCTCTCGCCGGTGCAGGAGGAGGTCGGCGCGGCGCTCCGGGCGCGGGTCGGGTGCGGCCACGACGTGGTCCTGCTCGAGGGGGTGCCGGGCGCGGGCAAGACCGAGGTCTACCTCGAGGCGGTCGCCGAGGCGCTCCGGCAGGGGCGGCAGGCGCTCGTCCTGCTGCCGGAGATCGCGCTCTCGGCGCAGCTGCTCGGCCGGTTCCGGCGGCGCTTCGGGGTCGAGCCGGCGGTCTGGCACTCCGAGCTCGGCAGCGCGCCGCGCCGCCGCACCTGGCGCGCCATCGCCGAAGGCAAGGCCCCGATCGTGATCGGCGCCCGTTCGGCGCTGTTCCTGCCGCTCAGCCGGCTCGGCGTCATCGTGGTCGACGAGGAGCACGACCAGAGCTTCAAGCAGGAGGACGGCGTCGCCTACCACGGCCGCGACATGGCGATCGCGCGCGCGCGCTTCGAGGACTGTCCGGTGATCCTGGTCTCGGCGACGCCGGCGCTGGACAGCGCGCACGCCGCGGGGCGGATCGGCGGGAGCGGCGAGGGGGCGGCGGGCCGGGTGTTCCTGCTTCCGGCCCGGCACGGCGGCGCGCCGCTCCCGAACGTCCATCTGGTCGACCTCAAGCGCGACCGCCCTCCCGCCGGCCGCTGGCTCGCCCCGGGCCTGGTCCGGGCGCTGCGCACGACGCTCGAGCGCGGCGAGCAGGCGCTTCTGTTCCTCAACCGCCGGGGCTTCGCGCCGCTCACGCTCTGCCGGGCCTGCGGCCAGCGGCTGCAATGCCCGAACTGCGCCGCCTGGCTGGTCAGCCACCGCTTCAAGGGCCGCCTGCTCTGCCACCACTGCGGATTCTCACGCCCCACCCCCGACTTCTGCCCGGGCTGCGGGACGGTCGATTCGCTGGTGCCGTGCGGTCCCGGGGTCGAGCGGCTCGCCGAGGAGGTGAGGGCGCTCCTCCCCGAAGCGCGCACCGCCATCATGACCAGCGACAGCCCGAGCGGCCCCAAGGCCGCGGCGGAGCTGGTCCGGGCGATGCACGACCACGAGGTCGACCTCCTGATCGGGACCCAGATCATCGCCAAGGGGCACCACTTCCCGGACCTCACCCTGGTCGGCGTGGTGGATGGCGACCTCGGGCTCGCGGGCGGGGATCTGCGCGCCGGCGAGCGGCAGTTCCAGCTGCTCTACCAGGTCGCCGGGCGGGCCGGCCGCGCCGGCGGCGGCGGCATGGTCCTGATCCAGACCCACCTGCCCGAGCATCCGGTCATGCAGGCGCTCCGCTTCGGCGACAAGGAGCGCTTCTACGAGGAGGAGCTCGCCCAGCGCGAGGAGGCGGGCCTGCCGCCGTTCGGCCAGCTCGCGGCGCTGGTGGTCAGCGGCCGCGACCTCGGCGAGGTCCGGAAGTTCGCCCAGGACGTCGCCCGGAGCGCCCCGACCGTCGACGGCGTCCGCGTGCTCGGCCCGGCGCCTGCGCCGCTCGCGCTGCTCCGCGGCCGCTACCGCCAGCGGCTCCTGGTGATCGCCCGCGCCGACATCGATCTCCAGGCGACGCTCCGGCCCTGGCTCCAGGCCCAGAAGCCGCGCGGCACCCTCCAGCTCCAGGTCGACGTCGACCCCTACAGCTTCCTCTGAGCGGGAGCGCGCCGAACGACCTCACGGTCGCGGGACACGGGCGACTTCGAGCACCTGCAGGTCCGACTCTTCAACCCTGGGGATGAGGGCGGGCGCGGCGGCAGCACCCTCCCGCGCTGCTTGCGTGGTCCCGGGGCGTGTGCTATCGGACCGGCGCCTTGCGGGGAAGGTCCGTACCCCGGACCGTCGGCTCGGCGAATCAACGGCGGCGAACAACGGCCGGCATCGGCGGGGGAACGACGACTTGCCCGATCACGCGGTCCACGCATCAGGCTTGGCGGGGCGCTATGCCTTGGCGCTGTTCGGGCTCGCCCGCGAGGCCGAGGCGCTGGATGCCGTGGCGGCCGACCTCAGCGGCCTGCGCGGCATGCTCGAGGAGAGCGAGGATCTCCGCCGGCTGATCCGGAGCCCGGTGCTGTCGCGCGACGAGCAGCGGCGGGCGATCACCGCGATCGCCGAGAAGGGCGGCGCGCACGATCTGACCCGCAGGTTCCTCGGCCTGATCGCCGAGAAGCGGCGCCTGTTCGCGCTCTCCGACATGATCGAGGCCTACCGGGCGATGCTGGCGGCGCACCGCGGGGAGATCCAGGCCGAGGTGCTCTCGGCGGTGGCGCTCACCGACGAGCAGCGCCAGACCGTCGAGCGTCAGCTGACCGAGGCGGCGGGCCAGAAGGTCCAGATCAGGACCGAGGTCGACCCGGACCTGCTCGGCGGGCTGATCGTCCGCGTCGGCTCGCGCATGGTCGACGCCTCGCTCAGAACCAGGCTGCACCAGCTCGAATTGGCCATGAAAGGGGCTGCGTAAATGGACATCCGCGCCGCTGAGATCTCGGCGATCCTGAGGGACCAGATCGCGAACTTCGGCACCGAGGCCGAGGTCACCGAGGTCGGTCGCGTGCTCTCGGTCGGCGACGGCATCGCCCGGATCTACGGCCTCGACGAGGTGCAGGCCGGCGAGATGGTCGAGTTCGAGGACGGCACCCGCGGCATGGCGCTCAACCTCGAGACCGACAACGTCGGCGTGGTGATCTTCGGCGACGACCGGCACATCAAGGAAGGCGGCACGGTCAAGCGGACCAAGTCGATCGTGGACGTGCCGGTCGGCAAGGCGCTGCTCGGGCGCGTGGTCGATCCGCTCGGCAACCCGCTCGACGGCAAGGGGCCGATCGAGGCCGAGGAGCGTCGCCTCGCCGAGGTCAAGGCGCCCGGCATCATCCCCCGCCGCTCGGTGCACGAGCCCGTGCAGACCGGGCTTAAGGCGATCGACGCTCTGATCCCGATCGGGCGCGGCCAGCGCGAGCTGATCATCGGCGACCGCCAGACCGGCAAGACCGCGATCGTGATCGACACCTTCATCAATCAGAAGGGCATCAACGCCGGCGACGACGAGAAGAAGAAGCTCTACTGCATCTACGTCGCGATCGGCCAGAAGCGCTCCTCGGTGGCGAAGGTGGTGAAGATCCTCGAGGACTTCGGCGCCATGGACTACTGCATCGTGGTCGCGGCGACCGCGTCCGATCCGGCGCCTTTGCAGTTCCTGGCGCCTTATTCCG
>DASUSF010000348.1:0-9314 GCA_036375275.1 Geminicoccaceae bacterium
GATGTTCGACTTCGCGAGCTCGACCTCGCCGCCCTTGCTGCCGTGCGCGAGGCGCTTGTAGTGGTTGTGCACCGCCACGCTGAGCACGCGCTTCGCCTGCTCCTGCCCGATCACGTAGTCGTCCAGCACCCCGTTGATCTCCCGGGGCGCCATGATCGACGGGCCGGACGTCTTCCGGTTCTTGCGCTCCTCTTCGCGGATGATCTCGGAGCACAGCTCGACACATTCGTTGCAAATGAACACGTTCGGGCCGGCGATCAGCTTCCTGACCTCGTGCTGGCTCTTGCCGCAGAAGGAGCAGTAGAGCGTCGCCCTGCCGGCACTATCGCTGCTGTCGACCATGAACACCTCATCATGCCGCGAGCGATCACGGCCTTGCTCTACTGGCAGGAAACACAGCCGACTTCGCGGGGTCAAGACCCGGAAGATGTACGTGCTGGTCGGCTTGATGCCGCCGGCCTCCGGGTGATCTTGATGCCGCCGGCCTCCGGGTGATAAAGCGTCGGCCGCGCTCCGACGCCGCTGCCCCCGTCATCCCGACGGCGCCGGCCGGAGCCACGGGAAGACCGGCGGGCGGACCTTGCAGAGCGAAAAGCGCGAACCCGAACTCGCGGTCGTCGTGCCGGCGGCATCGATCCCGCCGGACGTCAGGCGCGCCGCAGGTGCGCAGGAGATCACGCTCGCCGGCCTGTGGTCGACGTTCTGGCGCGGGTGGTGGATCGTGCTTGCCGTGACCCTGGCCACGCTCCTGCTCTCGGCCGCCTACCTCAAGCTCAGGACGCCGGTGTACACCGCGAGCATGGTGGTCGCGCCGGCCGAGCGCGACCTCGCCGCGGCCGGTCGTCTCGCGGCGGAGCTGGAGCAGTACGCGAGCCTCGCGACCCTCGCCCAGACCCCGGTCAAGCTCGAGCAGGTCTCGACCATCGACCGCTACGTCCAGCTCCTGGGCTCGGTCCGCCTCGCCGAGAGGCTCGAGAGCGAGCACCAGATCATGCGGCAGACATTCCAGGACCAGTGGGACGAGTCGCGTGGCAGCTGGCAGCCGCCGGAGGGGCTCGTGCCCGGGACCCGGTTCGCGATCCTCGAGTTCTTCGGCTTTCCCGGCTGGACTCCGCCCGACCTCACGCAGCTCGCCGAGTACCTGAGTGGGCGGATCATGGTCTCGCGCTACGGCGGCACGGCCCTTCGCCAGCTCCGGGCGGAGCACCCGGACGGCGCCTTCGCGGCGTCCCTGATCGACCTCGCGCACCGGGCGGCGGACGATCTCCTGCGGGAAGACGCGCTGGCCCGGGTCCGCGCCGACATCGCGTCCCTCGAGGACGCCCTCGAGGAGACCCGGGACGAGCCGGTCCGCCGCGAGGCGCTGGAGGCGACGCTCGGCGAGCGCTACCAGATCGAGGCCCTGCTGACCTCTGGCCAGCCGTACGCCGCCGAGGTGCTCAGTCCGGCGCAGCCGTCCTCGGCCCCGAGCTCGACCAGCCCGCTGATCGTGCTCACACTCGCGCTGCTGGTCGGGCTGATCCTCGGCGTCTTCGTGGTCTTCCTGCGCGACGCGCTGCGCCGCGGCCTCGCCTGACGATCCGTCGATGCTGGCGGTCTGCAACGGCGCCTACAAGAGCGGCTCGAGCTGGCTGTTCCACATCGTGTGCGCGCTCAGGAACGTCCGCTTTCCCGACCCGGCCTACCAGAACCCGGCGTGGAAGAAGGTGCCGTCGATCGATCCGGCGCGCCTCGCGGCCTTCCTCCGCGACCACGACCTCGCCCGGACCGACTACGCGGCGAAGCAGCACTTCTTCCGCCCGGAGGAGCGGGACCTGCTGTTCGCCCATCCGGCGGTCAGGGTCCTGGACGTCGAGCGCGATCTCCGGGACGTGGTCGTCTCGGCCTACTACCATCATGTCCGGCTCGGCCGCTTCTGCGGGTCGTTCGAGGCGTTCTACCGGGTCGAAGGCCGGCTGATCGCGCACCGGGTGCGGGCCTACCACCGCTTCTGGACCGGCCCGGCCGAGAAGGTCCTGGTCGCCTCCTACGAGCGCCTGCACGAGGACTTCGATGCAGAGGTGTCGAGGATCGCGGGCTTCCTGGGCTGGCCGCTCGAGCCCGACCGTCTGCACCAGGTGCGCAAGCGCACCAGCCTCGGCGAGCTCAGGACGCGCCACGGCGAGGCCGGCGACGCGGCCCGGCCGCGCTTCTACCGGAAGGGCGTGATGGGCGACTGGCAGACCCACATGAGCGCTGCCATGGTCGAGGACATGGCGCGGATCGAGGCGGAGGGGCTGCCGGGCGCGCAGCGGGCCAGCTGCGTGCTCCGCACCAAGCTGCACCGCGCCTTCCGCGCCTGGCCGAGGACGCGGCTCCGCCGCCTCGACCAGCAGCCGACCTCAAGCTGAGGTCAATCTAGGGCGCACGGCGCGCCGGTCGCCGGATCGACCCGATCGAGCGCAGGACCTCGGGCGAGAGGGTCGCCCAGGTGCGGAGCCCGAGCCGCTGGTAGGCGGCGCGCGCGAGCAGGACGTTGTAGGCCGCGAGCGAGAGCGTCACGACCGCGGCCACGCCGGTCCCGCCCGCCGCAGGCGCGACCAGCAGCAGGGCCAGGACCGTCCCGACGCTCACCAGCGGCCCGATCACCATGACGTCGCGCTGGTGGCCGGTCATCGTCAGGGCGATGTTGCACGCCCCGAACGCCGCGTGGACGCATTGCCCGACCGCGAGGATCACCATGATCGGCCAGGCCGCGCCGTAGGCGTCGGTGAAGACGGTACGCAGCACGAGGTCGCCGGTGAGCACGAGCAGCAGGGCCGCGAGCAGCGCCGGCAGCGTGCCCGCCGTCGCCGCCGCGCGGATCACCCGCTCGAGGCGCTTCGGATCGCGCTGCTGGTGCAGTTCCGCCACGACCGGAGCGAGGATCGCGTTGCTCGCGACCAGCGGGAGGCGGATCAGGAGCGCGAGGCGCGACGCCGCGCCGTACAGCGCCACCTCCTCCGCCGGGCGGAACATGCCGAGCACCCAGAGATCGGCGCCGGCCATGAGCCAGAGATTGAGGCGGACCACGAAGAACGGCGGGCCGTGGCGCAGCACCTCGACGGTGGTCTGCGCCCCCCGGCCCCGCGGCAGCCGGCGCATCTCCTGCCACAACAGCAGGAGGGCGACGCACAGGACCAGCGCACCGGTCCAGGTGCCGATCAGCAGGGCGCCGCGCAGGTCGAGATCGTGGCCCAGTGCCCAGAGCAGCACGAGAACCACCGTCACGCCCAGGCGCTGCGCCAGGCCTTCGCTCAGGAAAGAGGCCCGCCCCAGCCGCTCGAAGCCGCGCATGCTCTCGGCGACCAGGTCGCTGAGCGCCAGGATCACGGTCAGCGCGAAGGCGAGATCGAGCACCGTGCGGAGCAGCCGGCCGGCCTCGAGGTGGCCGACCAGCCAGCGGCCGGGCGCGCCCGGCAGGACCAGCCCGATCACGACGAGGCCGAGGGCGGTGACCACGAGCGCCACCTCGAGCGCATGGCGCGCCTCGCCGGGCTGGCCGCGCGCCCTGGCAGCGGCGATCAGCTTGACCATCGGCCGGGCGAGGCCGGCCTGGGCCGTGATCGCGAGCAGCCCGACCAGGCTCATCACCAGGAAGTAGCTACCGAGCTCCTCCGGGCTCAGGAAGCGGGCCAGGAGGACCGCGGTCGCGAGGCCGGCCGGCACCGCGAGGGCCCGGGCGAGCAACGCCCACGAGCCGCCGTGCACGAGCCTTGCCCGGAGCGTCTTCTCGCCTTTGCCCGATTGCGGAGCAGCAGTCATCGGCCGGCGTTATACCTTGGTCCGGTCGATCTTCATCGTCCGCGACACCCTTGCCAAGCCCGGCCGGTTGCGGATAACCACGTGCCGCTTGAGCCAGCCGGACCGGCGTAGGAAGATGATTATCGTGCGGTTCGTCATCGACCCGCCCGTGGCCCGCCGCGACTGGCGCAACGAGGAACGCCTTGAACCAGCAAGCTCCACGGGCCGGACGCCCGCCCCTGCCTCGGATGGGGCCGTCCCGGCGTGGCCTGGCCCCGAACCGCGTGTGCCGCTGAATGGCGCCCCAGCGAACCCGGTGCCGCGAGCCGGCGCGGACGGCGCCCCTCCTGCGTTCGGCCAAGGGGGCGGTCCGGGATCTGCTGCTCGCGGCGCGCCTCCGTCGGGCGGACGGGTTCATGGCGTCGTTCCCGAAATCCGGAAGGACCTGGCTCCGCTTCATCGTCGCCAACTACCTGAACCGCCTGCACGCGCTCGAGCTCGATCTCGACCTCCGCTCGATGTTCGGTCTGATCCCGAACGACGTGCTCGATCCGGAGCGGGGCGTCGGCGCCTACGCCTATCGGAACCGTCCGGACGTCCCGTTTCTGGTGATGACCCACGGCGGCCCGAGGCGGCTGCTGCTCGGCCGGCGACCGGTTCTGCTTCTCCTCCGTGAGCCCAAGGACACGCTGGTCTCCTATTACTTCCACCTCGCCCGCCGCAACCGGGACGTCGCACAGGACCTGGATGCCTACCTCCGCTCCGACGAGTACGGCACGCCGGCCCTCTGCCGCTACTGCAACGACTGGGCCCTGGGGATCGAGCGGCGCCCGGGCATGCTGCTCGGCTACGAGCGCCTGCGGGCGGAGCCGGACCGCGCGGTCGCCGCGGTGCTCGACTTCTTCGGCATCCCCGTGCACCCGGGATTCCTCGAAGAGGCGATCGAGGCCTCGAGCTTCGAGGCGATGCGCCGGATCGAGGTCGCGGGCGGCATGCCGGGGCGCCGCTACGACCGCTCCGATCAGGAGAGCCTCAGGGTCCGCCGGGGCAAGATCGGGGGCTACGCCGACTACCTCGAACCGGAACAGGTCGCCTATGTCGATCGAACCTGCGCGTCCATGCTGACCGCGAAGGCGCTGGCCATGCTCCGGCAGGTCGCCTGGGTCCCGGATCCGGAGCCGGCTCTCCAGCTCGCGGCGGAAGCTCATGGCGATTGATCTCCATCACGCCGCGGCGCGCCGCGCGGGCGGCACGGCGGGTCTGCGGCTGCCGACGGTGATCGCGTCCTCGGTGATCCGCTCGGCGTTCCAGGGCCAGAGCCACGGCGGCGTCTATCTGGTCGACCTGGAGGTCGGCGAGGCTGAGCAGGTGATCGACTGGAACGACGGCGGGATCAGCTGGCAGGGTCGAGGCGGCGACCGGGGGCTGCGCGGGATCGCGTTCCACGGCCAGAAGGTGTTCCTAGCCGCGAGCGACGAGATCTTCGTGTTCGACACCCGCCTGCGCCGCCAGCGCTCGATCCGCTGCCGCTACCTCAGGCATTGCCACGAGATCGCGATTTCCGGCGACCTGCTGTACCTGAGCTCGACCGGGTTCGATTCGATCCTGGTCTTCGACCTCGGGCGGTGGCGTTTCCAGGCCGGGTACTGCTTCCGGCCGTTCGTCATGGACGGGCCACGCTTCCACTATCTCCGGATCGTCAAGGGCGGCGCCCGTCGCTTCCGGCGCCTGCACCCGACCGGGTATCGGCTGCTGACCCGTCATCTGCGCGCCCGCGAGTTCGACCCCGAGAGCGCGCGCGGGCCCGAGCCACTCGACATGTTCCACATCAACAACGTCTACGCGCAGGATGGCGCGTGCTATTTCTCCGGCACCGAGCTCGACGGACTGTTCCGGTTCGCGTCCGACGCCGTGGAGCGGGTCACGGACGTGCCGCTCGGGACCCACAACGTCCGCCTGCACGGCGACCGCCTCGCCTTCCACGACACCCAGGCCGAGCGGGTGGTCCTGCGTGAGGCGGACGGGCCGGCGACGCCTCACCCGCTGCCGCGCTACGGCGCCGGGGATCTCGACTACGCCCACCTCGAGCGGGACCACGCCCGCCAGGGCTTCGGACGCGGCCTCTGCATGACCCCGGAAGGGCTCCTGATCGCCGGATCGTCCCCCGCCACCATCTCGGTCTTCCGCCCGGGCGAGCCGCGCCCGGTCACCTCGGTCAACCTGAGCCGGGACCTCCGGAACGCGATCCACGGGTTGGAGATCTGGCCGTTCGACCGGCGTCTGGCCGACTGGCGCGCCCGGACGGCCGCTTCGTCGCCGGCGCCCGGCCTCGCCGAGCCGGCGGTCGCGGAGAAGCGCGCGCGGGTTTCCTAGCCCTCTCGATGACGCCGGCCCGATGACCCCGGTCTTCCTCCTGTCGCTGCCCCGCTCAGGCTCGACCTTCGTCCAGCGCGTGCTCGCGACCGATCCCGCCGTGGCCACGGCCTCGGAGCCGTGGATCATGCTGCCCCTGGTCTACGGCCGGCGCGCGTTCGGGATCTACGCCGAGTACGGCCAGGAGTGGGCGACGGTGGCGTTCGAGGACTTCGAGGCCCGGCTGCCGGCTGGCGCGGCGGAGGTCGACGAGGCGATACGTCGCTATGCGCTGTACCTGTACGAGCGCGGCGGAGGCGGGGCGTCCCGGTACTTCGTCGACAAGACCCCGCGGTATGCCCTGATCGTCGACGATCTGCTCCGGATCTTCCCCGACGCGAAGTTCGTCGTGCTCTGGCGCAACCCGCTCGCCGTCGTCGCCTCGATCCTCGAGACGTGGGGAAGGGGCGGCTTCAATCTGCACGACTACTACATCGACCTCTACGGCGGGCTCGCGCGGCTGATCCAGGCGGCCGAGGCCGAGCCCGCGAGGCTGTGCCCCGTCCGCTACGAGGACCTGATCGAGACGCCCGAGGCGGCGTGGCCCGGGGTGTTCGCGCACCTCGGCCTGGCCTACGAGCGGCACGCGCTGGATCGCTTCGGCACGATCGATCTCGACGCCCGGGTCGGCGATCAGACCGGCCGCCGCCGCTACGACCGGCCCAGCGCCGAGCCGTTGACCAAGTGGCGGGCCGCCCTGCACAACCCGTTGCGCCGGCGGTGGTGCGAGCGCTATCTGCGCTGGATCGGGTCGGAGCGGCTCGCGGTCATGGGCTACCGGCTGGACGACCTGCTCCGCGACCTGCACCATGTGCCGGCGAGCTGGAGCGGCCTCGGCCGCGATCTGATCTCCGCCACCCGGGGCGCCGCCTTCGGCGCGCTCGAGCTGCGCATGATGAAGGACAAGTTCGCCGATGCGCGCTCGGTCTCGGCCTTCGTCCCCCATCATTGAGCCGGGCGCTGCGGGCCGCCCGGCCGGGGCGGCGGACGGGGGCGAACCGCTGGTCAGCGTGATCACGCCGGTCCGTAACGGCGCCCGCTTCCTGGAAAGCGCGATCGCATCCGTCCAGGAGCAGAGCCTGCAGGGCTTCGAGCACATCATCGTCGACGGCGCGTCGAGCGACGGCAGCCGCGAGATCGGCCACCGCTGGGCGGCGCGCGATTCCCGCGTGCTGTGCATCTCGGAGCCCGACCGGGGCCTGTACGACGCCCTCTTCAAGGGTCTGGAGCGGGCGGCGGCGCCGGTTTGCTGCTGGATCAACGCCGACGACCGGCTGATGCCCTGGGCGCTCGAGCTGGCCGTCCGGACGATGGCCGCGACCGGCGCCCGCTGGATCAGCGGGGTGCCGGCGGGGATGGATGCCGACGGGCTGGTGCACACGGTCGACGACGCGCGGTGGTATCCGCGCCGGCTGCTGCGCGCGGGGCTGTTCCACGCCCGCGGCCTCGGCTTCCTGCAGCAGGAAGGCACCTTCTTCGCCCGCGGCCTGGTCGACGAGCTCGGGCCAGACGCGCGGAGCGCGATCCGCTCCACCCGGCAGGCGGGCGACTTCCTGATGTGGGCCAGCTTCGCGCGCACCGACGCGCTCTATCTGGTGCCGACCGTGCTCGGCGCCTTCCGGCAGCATGGCGACAACCTGACGCACGACCTCGCGCCCTACCTCGACGAGCTGCGGCAGGCCGGGCAGTGGATTCCGCCCGCGGCCCTCGGTGCGCTGATGCGGGCCGTGTGGTACCCGCTCGCCTGCCTCGTCCGGAAGCGCCGGCTGCGCGAGTGGCGGACGGTCGCCGAGCGCCTGCCGCCGCTCGCGGCGATCGCGGCGCGGGACCTCGCGCACCCACGCCCCACCCTCGCCCGGTCGGCCGGATGAGCTCCGCGACGCCGCCCCGGGTGAGCGTGATCACCGCGGTCCTGAACGGC
Organism: Geminicoccaceae bacterium; assembly: GCA_036375275.1. Lineage (GTDB taxonomy): Bacteria > Pseudomonadota > Alphaproteobacteria > Geminicoccales > Geminicoccaceae > DASUSF01. The sequence goes on from DASUSF010000348.1 coordinate 8,096, forward strand.
GCCCCGCAGATCGAGCGGACGATGCGGAGCGTGTTCGCGCAGACCTACCGTCCGATCGACTACGTCGTGATCGACGGCGGCTCGACCGACGGCACGCTCGCGATCGTCGAGCGCTACCGGGAGCGCCTCGCGCACTTCGAAACCGGCCCGGACGAGGGCATCAGCGACGCCTTCAACCGCGGTCTCGCGGTCGCTGCGGGCGATCTCGTGCAGTTCCTGAACGCCGACGACTGGCTGGAGCCGGAGCAGATCCAGGCGGCGGTGACCGTCCTCGATGAGACCGGCGCGGATTTCGCGTTCGGCGACCTCGTGTACCACGCGCGGCGAGGGGAGCCGGTGCACCGGGTGCGCGGCGATCCAGACTACGCGCAGCGCCTCCGGACCGGCATGCCGGATGTCAACCACCCGACGCTCCTCGCCCGGCGCCACGTCTACGACCGGATCGGCGGGTTCGCGCGCGCGCTCCGCTACACCATGGACTACGACTGGCTGCTGCGGGCGCACGCGGCCGGCTTCCGCGGGATCTACGCACCCGAGGTGGTCGGCCATATGACCCTCGGCGGCGCCGCCGACCGCCACTGGCAGCGCGCGCTCCTCGAGGTGATGCAGGTGTCGCGGCGCCATGGCTGCCCGACCTCGACCGCCGCCGGCCTCCTCCTCTGGCGGCTCGGCAAGGGGAGCGCGCGCCGCGCGCTGGAACGGGCGCTGCCCGGGGCGCTGCCGGACCTGCTGCGCCGGCTCACCAACCCCCGGCTCTCGAAGCGGATCGGATGAGCGCCGTCGCACGCGAGCTTCCCGCCGGTCCGGGCGCGGTGCCGACGCTGGCGCCGATGCTGCAGCACGTGCTCTGCGTGCTGATCGTGGCCAGCGCGATCAAGGCGCCGCTCCACCTCCCCCTCTACTGGAACGCGGGGCTGCTGGTGCTCGGCCTGTTCGGCCTGATCTGCGTGCAATCGCTGCAGCGGATCTTCCTCTGGATGGTCCTGCTGATCGGGCTCGGCGCCGCCTTCGCCGTCACCCACGACCTCGGCGTCGGTACCCTCGCCCGGCTCGCCCAGCTGTTCCTGCTGGTCATGGCGACCAGCGTGATCGTCCGGATCGAGCCCGACCTCCTGCTCCGCTACCTCGTCCTCCTGATCCCGGCGATCGTGCTGATCTGGCTCGCCGAGACCTTCTGGCCGGAGCCGACCTTCCATGAGCGGACCGTGCTGGGCGAGGC
>DASUSF010000349.1:0-2093 GCA_036375275.1 Geminicoccaceae bacterium
GGGCCGGCCCGCCCCACGGCCGCTCGTCCCGGACCAGCACCCACAATCGCCCGGTCTTGGTCTTGCCGCGTCCCGGGTCCAGCACCGGCACCGGGGTGTCGTCGGCGTGGAGCGCGGCGCCGGCACGGACGTGGCGGGTGACCGCCGCGGCCAGAGGCTCGAGCAGGAAGGCCGCCTGGCCGACCCAATCCGCCAAAGTCGAGCGCTCGAGCTCGACGCCGCCCCGGCCATAGATGACGCTCTGGCGGTGGAGCGGAACATGGTCGCAATACTTGGCCACCAGGACGTGGGCGAGCAGGCTCGGCCCCGGCCGGCCGCGCTCGATCGGCAGCGACGGCGCCGGCACCTGGGTGATCGTCTCGCATGCCCGGCAGCTCATCCTGGGGCGGACGTGCACCACCACCTTGAAGTGCGAGGGCACGTATTCGAGCACTTCCCGCTCGTCCTCGCCGAGCCGGCTCAGGCGGGTGCTGCCGCATGCCGGGCAGGTGCAGGCCGGCGCATGGACCACCCGTTCCCGCGGCAGATGGCCCGGCAAGGGCTGACGACCACGAGGGCGAGGGGCGCCCGTCTTCGAGGAAGAGCGATCCGCCGCAGCCCGAGCCGCGGTCTCTCGCGCCTGGTCTTCGGCCGCCGCTTCCTCGAGATCGCCGATCAGCAGCTCGAGCTGGTCGATCCGCTCCGAGGAGCGGCCGAAGCGGGCCCGCTTCATCAGCGCGAGGGTCGCCCGCAGCTTCTCGATGTGCAGCGTCTTGGCGTGGAGCTCGCGGTCCTTGAGTGCAAGCTCCTCCTGCAGCGCGAGCGCGAACGCCCGCAGCGCATCGGGGTCGGACGGGAGGCCGGTTGCCGAAGGCATGACTTCCTCTACCAGGAGGCAATCGGCCTGGCGAGCCCGAGATCGTCGCCATCACAGCGCTGTCGGCCGCGCCGGCAGGGCTGGCGCCACCGTCCGCCGCCAGTCGATCGCCTCGAGCAGCAGCGCGAGCTGGGCCGGCGTCAGGATCAGGCCGCCATCCACGATCGGCGGCCACACGAACCGGCCGCGCTCCAGCCGTTTCGCGAACAGGCACAGACCCGAGCCGTCCCAGTACAGGATCTTCAAGTAGTCGCCGCGCTTGCTGCGAAAACAAAACAGGTGGCCCGAGAACGGGTCCTCTGCGAGCACCGACGCGACCTTGGCCGCAAGGCCGTCGAAGCCGTAGCGCATGCTGACCGGTCGGCACGCGAGATGGACCTTGGTGCCGGGTGCGACCTGGATCATCGGCACCGCTTCAGCGCGCTCAGCACCCGGGCGAGCGCCCGACCGTCGACCAAGGCATCGACCCGGATCCGGGCGCCGTCGGGCAGGTCGATCTCGATCGTGCCCGCCCGGCTCTCGAGCTCCGACGGCCGGGTTGGCTCGCCCGAGCCATTCTGCCGATCACCATCGGCAACGCCGGGCAGCCTGGTCAGCAGCGCCGGCCCGCCGTCGTCCGCCCGGCCAATAACGCCGATCGGCACGAACTCGGGGCCCTCAGGGAGCGGCCGAGCGGGCTCATCGGCTTCCTCCAGTCGCTTCCACTTGAACAGGAGGTTGGCGTTGATGTCGTGCCGCCTCGCCACCACCGAGACCGAGGCGCCGGGCGCCCGCGTCTCCTCGACGATTCGGCGCTTCTCTTCGGCCGTCCAGCGGCGCCGACCTCGCCCCACCGCTCTTCATCCCGTCGCTGCCTTGGTGTCCACCACGCCGATGGTGGACACCATCACGCGCGCCGCGAACAGGCGCCCGAGATCGGACGCTTACCTCGTAGTCGTGGTCGAGCTCCTGCCTGAGCGCTGCCATCTGGCGGCGCTCGACTTGGTGGTCCGGATCGAAGGCGGCCTTGCAGGCCGCGCACCGGCCTGCCCGCCGTTGCAGCAGCCGGAGACCGTGACGGCGGCGCTAAGATTCTCCAGTCAACATCCACCTTAATGCATGGAATTTTATAAGTCATTGATTCTGCGGAAAGAGACGTCCGTTGGCCCTTGGGGTGGCGATGCTGGCGAGGGGGTTTGATGCAGATCAAGGCCGGTGCGCGCGGACGGAGCATGGTTGGAGGGTTGGGCGGGGAGTT